>JAXDMH010000605.1:0-13646 GCA_034666225.1 Myxococcales bacterium | reverse complement strand
CAAGAAGGCCATCGAAGGGCTGTTGCCGGATTCGATCATCTATCGTCCCAAGCAAGGGTTTCGCACGCCGGTGGTCGAGATGTTCCGCGGTCGCCTGGGCGACTGGGGGCGCGGTTATCTGCTGGACGACGGCCTGACCAAGACCGGTTTCCTGCGCCGCGATCAGATCGCCACGCTGCTGCAGAATCACAAGAACGGCACCGCTGACTACAGCAACCGGCTGTGGACGGTGCTGGTGCTGAACCTGTGGCACCGGCGCTGGATCCAGGGCGGGCGGCCGACGCCGTCGACGGGCAGCAGCACCGCCGTGGAGCCACCACGGGCGGAGGCCTGAGCGCGCGCGTCCCCCCGCCGCCATGGACACCTACGGCCGTCTGTATCAGCACATCCTTTATCCACTGTGGGAGGGAGTGCTGCGCGGCCGGCCCACGCTGGACCGGCTGCGCTATCTGGAGAAGACGCAATGGCGATCGCTGGATGAGCTGACCGCCGTTGCCGCCGGCGATCTGCGGCGCCTGTTGCGCCACGCCCACGCCAACGTCCCGTTCTATCGCAAGCGATTCGACGCGGCGGGCGTCGGCCCGGATGACGTGCGCGGCGCCGACGAGCTGTCCCGGCTGCCCATCACCACGCGCGACGAGGCGCGGACCGGCGTCGACGAACGAGCGGCCACCGCGGGCGCCACCGTCGACATCCGCAAGGCCACCAGCGGAACGCTGGGGTCGCCGCTGACGTTCGGGTACGACCTGGAATCGGAGTACTGGCGGCAGGCCATCAAGCTGCGCGGGTACGGGTGGGCGGGGTATCGCCCCGGGCTGCGCTCGCTGCACTACTGGGGCGCGGGGGCCCCGAACACGTCGCGGCTCAAGCGCGCCAAGGTAACCGCCGATCACGCCCTCCGCCGTGAACGCTACGTCGATTGCGGGCGCCGCTCGCCCGATGACATGAAGCGCGTCGTCGAGGCGATCGTCGACTACCGGCCGGAGGTCATCTTCTGTTACAGCCAGGCGGGCGCCGACCTGGCCCGTTTTGTGGTGGCCGGCCAGCACCGGCGCTGGGAGACCATCCCGATCATCTGCGGCGCCGAGCGCCTGCTGCCCGCTGATCGGACAGTCATGAACGAGGCGTTCGGCCCCGACGTCTTCGAGACCTATGGTTCGCGCGAGGTCATGCTGATGGCCACCGAATGCGCGGCGCACGACGGCCTGCACGTGTCGATGGAGAACCTCATCGTCGCGGTGGTGGTTCGGGAGGGGCCGGGCGCGCCGCGCACCGCCCAGCCGGGCGAGCTGGGCGAGGTGGTGGTCACCGATCTGCACAACTTTGGGATGCCGTTCATTCGCTATGCCACGGGCGATCTGGCGGTGGCGGCGCCGCCCGGGGTCTGCGCCTGCGGGCGCGCTCACCCGCGGCTGGCCACGGTGGAGGGGCGCGTGACCGAGACGCTGCTGGACGCCGCCGGCAACCGGGTCAACGGGCTGGTCTTCAACGTGGTGATCGCGCACCTGGCCCACGCCATCCGGCGCTTTCAGGTGGTGCAACACCGCGATCGCTCGATCACCTTGCGGATCGTGCCGACGGAGACGTACGACGCCGGGATCGAGAATGTCCTGCGCCAGACCTGGCAGCGCTATCTGGCCGGCGTGGCGGTGACCATCGAACGCGTCGACGACCTCCCCATCGCCAAGAGCGGCAAGCGGCAGGTCGTCACGGTGGAGCGCTGATGCGCGCGCTGGTGGTGGCGTACGTGTTTCCGCCCACCGGCGGCGCCGGCGTGGGGCGGCCGCTGAAGCTGGTCAAGTACCTGGGGCACCACGGTGTCACCGTGTCGGTGCTGACCGCCGCCAACCCGTCGGTGCCGCTCATCGATCATTCGCTGGAGCGCGACGTCCCGGAAGGCACGGAGGTGCAGCGGGTCCGGACGTTCGAACCGAGTTACAAGGTAAAGCAAGCCGGGTGGAGCGCGGCGGCCAGACAAGGCAAGACCGGCGACAGCGGCGCAGACGGCAGCACGCAGGCAGCGCAGGCCGCACGCGCAGGGGGCGCGCTGGGCGCAGTGAAATCGGCGCTGCGCCGGGCGGCCATGTCGGTGGCGCGCCAGGTATTGATCCCCGATCCGCAGGTGTTGTGGCAGCCGGCGGCGATGGCGGCGCTGGCCGGGCGACTGATGCGTGGACGCGACGACGTGCTGTTCATCAGCGCGCCGCCGTTTTCGCAGTTCATGCTGGCGCCGCTGGCCCGGCTGCGTCCCGGCGTGGCGGTGGTCCTGGACTATCGCGACGAGTGGAGCACCGTGCGCGAGATCTACGAGATGAACGCCACCCTGCCCGCCCGCGCCGGCGCCGCGCTGGAGCAGGCGGTGCTGCGCAGCGCGCACGCCGTGACCACCGCGACCGAGGCCTTCCGCACCAACCTCCTGCAGCGGTTTCCCTTTCTGCGGCCCGAGCGCGTGTTCGCCATCCCCAACGGATACGATCCCGATGATTTCCCGGAGACCCTGCCCGGGCCGCCGCCGCGCTTTGCCGCCGACCGCAAGTTCGTCATCACGTACGCCGGCACGGTTTTCCGTCTGACCAGCGCCCGCGGGTTCCTGGGCGCCATCCGCCGCCTGCACGCCGGTGATCCCCAGCTGGCCAAGCTGCTGGAGGTGCGCTTCCTGGGCCGCATCGTCGACACCGAGGCCGACGCCTTCGAAGGGACGGAGGCGCTGGGCGTGCGGCGCGAAGGTTACGTGCCGCACGAACGGGTGATCGCCGACCTGGGCGCCACCGACCTGGCGCTGTGCATTCTGGACGAGGCGCCCTTCGTCGAGCGCATCTACCCGGCGAAGATCTTCGAGCTGATGTACCTGGCCCAGCAGTTCGGGCGCCCCTGCCTGACCCTGGCCGGGCCCGGCGTGCTGGCCGATCTGGTGACCCGCCATCACGTGGGTGCGCTGATCGGACCGCGCGACGAGGCAGCCATCGCCGCCTACCTGGCCCAGTTGCTGACCGCCTTTCAGGCGGGCGAGCTGCCGCCGCGGCCGGCGCCCATCGGGATCGAGCGCTTTCACCGCCGGCAGCTGGCCGGCGAATTTGCCGAGGTCTTCGCCCGGGCCCGACGCTGGGCGGCCGGCGAACCAGACGCGCCGGTTGACGACGACCCCACGCCCATCGACGACGACGGGGCCGGCGGCGCGGGCGTAACCCCGCGGCCCCCGCCGTCCACCAGCGGCGGCCAGAGATAACAGCGCGTAAAAAGCCGGGCGATTGAACTTCCGGTTTACAACCCGGCGTGGTTTGCCGGTCTTTGTCGTCATGCGAAGCACTGCGCTGGTTCTGGCCGCGTCCTTTGTCCTCCTCCCCGCCTTCGCGTGTTCGGACTCCCACCCGATCGCCGGCGGAACCGGTGGCAGCAGCGCCGGCACCGGCGGCGCCTCCGGCGGCAGCGGCGGCATCGACGGCAATGCCGCCTGCGTCATCCCGCCGCCCGCCGCCGTGCAGTTGCCCCATGTCGACGCCACCGGCACAAAAGCAGCCGACGTGGTGAACGCGCTGGTGGCGATTCTCTCGTCGCAGATGCCGGCTATTTCCCCTGGGCAAATGTATCGAATCGACACGCTGGGCTGCGGGGGCGGCTGCGCCTTCCAGGTGCAGATAGACGGCGGGCCATCCATGAAGGTCAGCATCGGCCAGGCTTCGCCGCTGGCGCAGACTCTGTACGACGCGCTGGCGGCGGCCGGGGCAGTGCCCTGCGGCGGCGACGGCAAGAGCGGCCCTTCCGTGAATGTTGCGAACCTGACAGCGACGACAGACCAGCTGCACTTTGACGACGTGTCGCACGACGCCCCGCTGCCGGCGCCCGAAGTCGTGGCCACGGGAAGCGCCGCCCAGGGCGTGGTCGCGGCGTTCGCCGCGGCCGCCGTCAACGATTGCGATCCCAGCCGGAAGGTCTTCGTCACCTGCAACAATCTCAGCGGTCGCCCCAGCTGCGCCTACCAGGCGACGCCGCTGGAGAAGGTGGGCTCATCGTGGCTTCGGAACATCTGCCAGGGCGCCAACACGACCATGCCTCACGTTCTGGGCCCCGATCCGTCGCTGGCGATGTGGCGGGCGATCTTGGCGGCCGCCCAGGCCGGTGGATTTCAGCCGACTCGGGGAACGCTGGAGCAAACCAACTCTGTCGACGCCCGTTATTTCACCTGGGACGGAGTCAGCCTGGGGTTTTCTCTGGGGACCAGCACCCTGGCGCAACCGTGATCGCCCCCTAACCGACGACGACCACGCCCAGGCTCTTGTCGTCGCCAATCTCGCGCGCCGCGCGCTGAAGCTCGCCCACCAGGGTCTTGCCCTGCCTGCCGACCACGGCCACGCCGTCGACCAGGCGCAGGACGGCCATCGGTTTGTCGGGCTCGATGCCGGTCAGGCCGGTGAGATCGATCAATACCTGGGGAAAGCGCTTGTCCATGCGTCGCAACGCCAGCTGCAAGGACAGCACGGCCGTCGAGGCGTCCGGACAGGAAGGCGGCACCACCAGCGTCGGGCCGCATTCGCCTGGGATGGCCCGCAGCGACGGAGCGTGCTGGCCATCGCCCAGCCGGCGCGCGTCTTCGGGACCGTCGTCCCACTGTCTCCAGGGCGGGACCACCGCGGTCTGGCGCTGCTGAAAAGCAAACAGCGCCCGTCCCAGCCGCACCAGCAGCGGCAACAGATCCCGACTGCCGGGCGCTGGCAGAAAACCGATGGCTGTCCGGCCGCTGGCCAGCAAGCGGCGCGCGATCTGGGCGCAGGCCATCTCCAGATCGGACGGCTTGGCCCCGCGCCACGGGTAAAGCTCGTCGATACCCAGCGCAGCGGTCTCGTCGTCGGCCGACATCCCCGCTGAGAATGGGGCGGCCAGCCGTCGCGCGCAACTATGCCGGCTATGGCCAAGTCGTGCCGACGCTGGCATGACCATGCCGATCTTTGCACGGTGCTGTGCCATTGAACGGATACCCGGATTCGAGAAACCCGCAGAGATGACCATGGCAAGGCGGTTGCAGTACGGGGGGGCATGCGAAAGGCCCATCTGTCTCTTTACGGGACGCTCTTGTTTTGCGCCTGTCACCTGGAACAGACGCCGATGGCTGTCGATCCGGACGGGGTGCCCTCCCGAGGAGGGGCAGGGGCAGGAGCAGGAGCAGGAGGGCGTTCGGATGTGACGGTTCCTGTCGGTTCCGTTGGTCCCGTTGGCGGCGACGACGGTGGCGCCGCGGACGCGACGAACCCTGCGGACGCGTCAACTGGAGCCAAAGAGGTCGCGACGATGAATCCCGTCGACGCCACGGCCAGCCCCGAGGCGCAGCCCGAGGCGCCTTCGCAGCCGGAGGTGGCCGTCATCCCGGACAGCGGTCCGCGCGTGGCGGTGGACATGGGACCGCCGATCATCGTGCCGGCGGTACCAGCGTGCCCGGCAGCTGTGAACGGCGAGATCGACCTGTGGCTGCCTGGTCCTGGCAATTGCAGTTACGCGCAGGCCGAACTGCCTCAGTTTGCGGCCGCGGTCGATAGCGAGATTTACGCCCAGGGGGCGGCCTGCGGTTCGTGCCTGGAGGTGACCAGCGATCGGGGACAGGTGATCGCGACGGTGGTCGATCAATATCCGGTGTCGCCCAGCCCCAACGGGCACAAGATTTCATTGAGCAGCGCCGCGCTGAACAAGGTGGCGGCGCCGGGGACCAGCGTGGCGGTGCTGCACTGGCGGTGGGCGCCCTGCCCGACAGCGGCCACGTCGATCATGGCGGAGCTGAAAGAGGGCAGCGGTCAGTTCTACTGGGAGGTCATGCTGCAAAACGCGACCAACCGGGTGGCCAAGGTCGAGTTCATCTCGGCGGCCGAACCCAGCTGGCAGGAGGCCAAGCGCGAACCCTACGGCTATTTCAGCCACCCGTCCGCGCGTGGACTACCGACGCGGCTTCGGTTAACGGACACCGCCGGCAACGTCAAACTGACGGACAACCTGCAATGGCCGACCAACCCGGAAACCAAACCCATCCCGCTGAACGTGCAGTTCGCCCCGGCCTGCAGCCTGTAAGGCGGCGCGCGCCGACGGTCACGGCGGGTCGGCCGGCAACCCGGTCAGCGCGGCGCTGACCTCCCACAGGCGGCGCGCCGCCGCCTGATCGTACGAGGCGGGCGAGCTTTCGGCCTCGCGCAGCTCGTGAAAATAGCGGCCGGTCACCGCCTGCAGCGCCGGGTCCGACGCCACACGGATGCTGGGCTTGGCGCCTTTGTCCGGGCCCGGATAGGCCAGGTTCGACAGCCAGCCCACCGGCCGGGGCAGTCCCATGTAATCGGCCAGCAGCTTTGTGCCGATGACGCCGGGGTGGACACAGTTGGCGGTCACGCCTGTCCCCGCCAGGCGGCGGGCCAGTTCGTACGTGAACATCACGTTGGCCAGCTTGGATTGCGCGTATGACGTCAGCGGCGCGTAACCGTGAACGGCCTGCAGGTCGTCGAAGTTGATCGTCCCCTTGCGCTCGACCTGCGAGGCCACCGTCACCACCCGGGCCGGCGCGCTGGCCACCAGCAGCGGGCGCAAAAGATTGGTCAAGAGAAACGGGGCCAGGTGATTGACCGCCAGCTGCATCTCGATGCCGTCGGGACTCAGGGTTCGCTGCTGGGGGATCACGCCCGCGTTGTTGATGAGGACGTCCAGACGCGCAGTCGTGGCAACCACCTCGCCGGCCAGGGCGCGGATCGACGCCTGCGACGCCAGATCGGCGACGCGCAAGACGATCCCGGCGGCTTGCGGGGCCTTGCGGCCCACCTCTGTCACGGCGGCGTTGCCCCGGTCGCGATCGCGGCTGACCAGAATCAGCCGCGCGCCCAGGCGCCCCAGGCCGATGGCGGTCTCCTTGCCGATGCCGCTGCTGGCGCCGGTGATCAGAACGACCTTGTCTTGCATCGCCAGCATCCTTTTTGTTTATCTTACGGGGGCGTGGCTCGCTACCGCTCGCACGCACCCGGGCCCCCCTCGCTCCGTCCAGCGAAGCTGGACTGCGCTCGCCTGGGCAGCGAACGGGGCGGGCCAGTGTGTTTTCGACGGCGCTTTGATACCCTAACAGCCCACGCATTATCTGTAATCATCAGGCAATCATTTAAGTCGCTCAATTGGGTTGGGTATCTGCCGACCAATATCGGGGGAAATGGAAACGCTTCGGCGAGAATCGCAAGCGCCTGCCGCAGAGCGGTCCGACGACGACGTCTTCATTTTTCCGGCGTCGTTCGCCCAGCAGCGGCTGTGGTTTCTGGATCAAGTCGATCCCGGGTCGGCGGTTTACAACGTCCCGATCGCGTTTCGGCTGGACGGCGCGCTGAATGTTCCGGCGCTGACCCGCGCGCTGCAAGAGCTGGTCGACCGTCACGAGGCGCTGCGCACGACGTTCGGCGCGTCTGAAGGCGTGCCGGTGCAGATCGTGGCGCCCGCGCAGACGCTGGCGCTGGAGACCGTGGATCTGACCAGCGTCGCCGAAGCAGAGCGCGACCGCGAGGCGTCGCGGGTGCTCCGGGCGGCGGCGGCGCGGGCGTTCACGCTGGATCGCCCGCCGCTGTTCCGGGTGACGCTGGCAACGCTGGGCCAGCAGTCATTCTTGCTGGTGCTCAACGTTCACCACATCGTCTGTGACGGATCGTCGCTGGGCATCTTGCTGGGCGAACTGGGGACGCTTTACCGGGCGTTCGCTGCCGCGCCGACGGGCGCGGCCCGCGCGGCTGCGTCGCCGCTGCCGCCGCCCGCGTTGCAATATGCCGACTACGCCGTCTGGCAGACCGAGCATTTCCAGGGTGGGCAGCTGGCCGAGCGGCTTGGGATCTGGCGCGAGGCCCTGGCGGGCGAACTGCCGGTGCTGGCCCTCCCCTCCGACCGGCCGCGCCCGCCGGCGGCCAGTTACCTGGGCGGCCAGCAGCTATTCACGCTGTCGCCAGCACTGACCACGGCCCTGGCGAATTTCAGCCGGCGCGAGGGCGCGTCGCTGTTCATGACCTTGCTGGCGGCGTACCAGCTGCTGCTTTACCGCCTGGGCGGGCAGGACGACGTGCTGGTGGGAACGCCCATCGTCAACCGCGACAGCGCCGAGATCGAATCGGCCGTCGGCTTCTTCACCAACACGGTCGTGTTTCGCACCAGCCTGGCCGGCGCGCCGACGTTCCGGGCGCTGCTGGCCCGGGTCAAGGAATCGGCGCTGCGCGTGCTGGCCAATCAAGACGTCCCGTTTGAAAAAGTGGTCGAGGCCATCCACCCGGCGCGCGCCACCAGCGCCAGCCCGATCTTCCAGGCGATGTTCGGCATGCAGAAGGCGCCCGGATCGGCGCTGAGCTTGCCGGACGTACGGGTAACAGCCCTGCCGGTTCACCCCGGCACGTCCAAGTTCGATCTGACCCTGGACATGCAAGAGCTGGATGACGGCAGCATGCAGGGATTCCTGGAGTTCGCCGGCGATCTGTTCGACGACGCCACGGCGGCGCGCCTGGCCGGGCACTATCAGACGTTGTTGCAGGCGGCGGCGGACGATCCCGATCGCTCGATCGATGCGCTGCCGATCCTGACCGAGCAGCAGCGCCGTGCGATCGTGACTGACTGGAACGCCACGGCCGCGCCGATCCCCGACGCTGGCGTTCACCAGCTGTTCTCCGCGCAGGCGGCGCGCACGCCGGAGGCGCCCGCCGTCGAGCTGGACGGCCGCGTCCTGACCTACGCCGAGCTGGATCGGCAGGCGAGCCTGCTGGCCGGCCACCTGCGCCGCCTGGGCGCGGGCCCGAACCAGATCGTCGCCGTCTTCGTCGACCGCTCGCCCGAGATGCTGGTGGCGCTGCTGGGGACGCTGAAGGCGGGAGCGGCCTACCTGCCTCTCGATCCGGCCTACCCGGCCGAGCGCATCCGGTTCATGCTGGAAGATGCCGCCGCGCCGGTGATCATCACCAGCCGCGCCCTGGAAGGCGATCTGCCGCCGCACGCCGCGCGCACGGTGCTGCTGGATGGCGGGGATTGGCGCACGGTCGCGGCGCCGGCGACGATCGACGCCACCACATCGGCCGGCGCGGGACCGGACGATCTGGCCTATGTCATCTACACGTCGGGCTCGACGGGACGGCCCAAGGGCGTGGAGATCCCGCACCGCGCGCTGACCAACTTCATCGCCAGCATGCAGCGCCAGCCGGGGATGACCGCCGCGGATCGCTTGCTGGCGGTGACCACGCTGTCCTTCGACATCGCCGCGCTGGAGATGTTCCTGCCGCTGTCGGTGGGCGCCACCATCGTCCTCGGCACGCGCGAAGAGGCCGCCGACGGTCCGGCCCTGCTGGCCAAGCTGCGCGCCTCGCGCGCCACGCTCTTGCAAGCGACGCCGGCCACGTTTCGTCTGCTGCTGGCTGCTGATTGGCAGTCCGCCGCCGCTGGCGCGCCGCCGCTGACCGTGCTGTGCGGGGGCGAGGCGCTGCCGCCCGATCTGGCGCGCGCGCTGCTGGAACGAACCGCCGCGCTCTGGAACATGTACGGTCCCACCGAGACCACCGTCTGGTCGACCATCGCGCGCATCACCGACGCCGACGACATCGTGGTGGGGCAGCCCATCGCCAACACGCAGGTTTACGTCCTGGGGCCGGGGGGCGAGGTGGTTCCCCCCGGCACCGTCGGCGAGCTGGTGATCGGCGGGGCCGGCGTGGCCCGTGGTTATCGCGGGCGGCCCGAGCTGACCGCGGAAAAGTTCATCGCCAATCCGTTCGTTCCTGGCTCCGGCGGCATCTCGGGCCGCATCTACCGCACCGGCGATCTGGCCCGCCAGCGCGGGGACGGCACGCTGATCTGTCTGGGACGCGCCGACGCGCAGGTCAAGGTGCGCGGGTTCCGCATCGAGCTGGGCGAGATCGAGGCGACGCTGTCCCGGCATCCGGGGGTGAGCGGCGTGGCGGTGGCGGTGAAGGACGACGCCGCCGGCGATCGTCGGATCGTCGCCTATGTCGTGCACGCCCCCGGCGAAACGCCCACCGCCAGCGAGCTGCGCAAGTTCGCCCGCCGCGAACTGCCCGACCACATGATCCCCCATCTGTTCGTCGACCTGCCGGCGCTGCCCCTGACCGCCAACGGCAAGATCGATCGCCGACAGCTTCCCGATCCGCTGCGCGAAACCGCGCGGGCCCCCGCCGAACCGCCCGCGCCCCAGACCCCGACCCAGAAAGCCATCGCCGAGATCTGGTGCGAGGCGCTGAAGATTCCGCGCGTGGGGCTGACCGACAATTTCTTCGACGTGGGCGGGCATTCGCTGCTGTCGATGCAGGTCATCCACCGCATCCACGCCCGCCTGGGCAAGCGCCTGGGGCCGCGGTCGCTGGCCTTCCAGAACCTGGAACAGCTGGCCGCCGAGTGCGACGCCATGCCGGGAACGGCGACAGCGACGGCGACCGGAACGGCGACGGGCACGGCGAAGCCATGAACCCGATGCATTTCGGCAGCGGCCGACGCACGCTGTTCGGCCTTTATCACGCGCCGGCGGCGGCGCCCGCCCGCCCGGTGGGCGTGGTGCTGTGCAACCCGCTGGGACACGAGGCGGTGCGCGCGCACCGCGCGTTTCGCCAGCTGGCGAATCTGCTGGCCCAGGCCCGTTATCACGTCATGCGATTCGACTATTACGGCACCGGCGATTCGGATGGAGAGGGCGACGACGCGCGCCTGGCGGGGTGGATCGAAGACGTTGGAAGCGCCATCGACGAACTGAAGGACACCGCCGGCATCGGTCGGGTCTGGCTGATAGGTTTACGCTTTGGCGCCGCCCTGGCGCTGCTGGCCACGCAAGGGCGGCGCGACGTGGAAGGCGTGTTGGCCTGGGACCCCGTGGTCAGCGGGAGCGATTACCTGCAACAACTGGCCCGCATGCACGTCGAATATCTTCGCGACGAACTGCCCGAGGGAACGGCCGTCAACGCCACCGACAGCGAGGCGTTGGGGATGCCGTTGCCGCCGGCGTTGCGGGCCGATCTGGCGGGTGTCGATCTCGGCGCGAACGGCACCGATGAGAAATGGAAAGCCAAGCAGGTGGCGCTGTTCTCGTCGCAGCCCGACGACACCCGCCGCCTGGTCGAGCGCCTGGCGGCGGCCGGCACGCCGCTGACCACCCACCCCTGCCCGCAGGCCGCGGTCTGGGATTCGGATCGCGCGCTGGACGCCGCGCTGATCCCGGGAGACGTGTTGCAGGCGATGGTGGCGCGCCTGTCGACCGCCGGGGACGCTGGGTAGATGGGTAACGCGGTGGCGCCCGACCATCCCGAACGCTCCGACGAAAATCCCGCCGCGGCCGCCGACAACGGCCCGCACGTGGCCATCATCGGCATGGCGGGACGGTTTCCCGGCGCGCCCGATCTGGAAACGTTCTGGCGCAACGTCCGTGACGGTGTCGAATCGGTGCGGCGTTTCACCCGCGACGAGCTGACCGCCGCCGGCGAGAGCGCGGCGAACCTGGCCGATCCGGCGTACGTCCCCGCCTGCCCGATGCTGGACGGCATCGAATCGTTCGACGCCGGGTTCTTCGGCTGGAGCCCGCGCGAGGCGGCCATCACCGATCCGCAGCACCGGATTTTTCTGGAGACCGCCTGGCACGCGCTGGAAAACGCCGGCCACGATCCGGCCCGGTTTGGCGGCGCGATCGGCGTGTTCGCCAGCTGCGGGATGCCCAGCTACATGATGCACCACCTCATCACCAACCGGCAGCTGATGGACACGGTCGGTGAGTGGTTGATTCGCCACACCGGGAACGACATGAGCTTCCTGGCCACCCGCGCCTCGTACGAGATGGATCTGCGCGGGCCCAGCATGAACGTGCAGACCGCCTGTTCGTCGTCGCTGGTGGCGGTGCACATGGCGGCGCAAAGCCTGCTGGGCGGCGAATGCGATATCGCCCTGGCCGGCGCGTCGACGGTGACGTTGCCGCAGGACCGCGGCTATCTGTTCAAGGAGGGCGAGATCATGTCGCCCGACGGGCACTGCCGCCCCTTTGACGCCGATTCGCAAGGGACCATCTTTGGCAGCGGCGTCGGCTGCGTGGTGCTGCGCCGCCTGGACGATGCGCTGGCCGACGGCGATCGCGTGCTGGCGGTGCTGCGCGGGTCGGCCATCAACAACGACGGCACGCAGAAGGTCGGTTTCCTGGCGCCCAGCGTGGACGGGCAGACCCAGGTCGTCGCCGAAGCGCTGGCCATCGCCGGCATCGACGCGGGCGAGATCTCGTTCATCGAGGCGCACGGGACCGGCACGCTGATCGGCGATCCCATCGAGGTCAAGGCGCTGGCCCTGGCCTTCGCCGGATCAGCGGCGCGGCGGGCGTCGTGCGCGCTGGGCTCGGTGAAGGCGAACCTGGGACACCTGGGCGAGGCGGCGGGGATGGCGGCGCTGATCAAGACGGTGCTGGCCCTGCAGGCGCGCATCATCCCGCCCGTGATCAATTTTTCGCGGGCGAACCCCGAGATAGATCTCGAGCACGGTCCGTTCTATGTCCCCACCCAGGCGCGGCCGTGGTCGGCGCCGCGCCGGATCGCCGGCGTGACGGCGCTGGGGGCGGGCGGCACCAACGCCCACCTCATTGTCGAGGAAGCGCCACACGACGAACCGCTGGAGGCAGCGTCGGCGCGACCGTGGCAACTGCTGCCGCTGTCGGCGAAGTCGCCGGCCGCCCTGGACGCGGCGACGGCCAACCTGGCGGCGCGCCTGCGCGATGATCCGGACGTCGCGCTGGCCGACGTCGCGTACACGCTGGCGCTGGGGCGACAGGCCTTTGCGCACCGGAGAATTGCCGTGGCGCGCGACGGGGCCGACGCGGCGGCGGCGCTGGGAGGCGGAGCGCCGGCCCGGCTGCTGACACGCCAGCGACCCAAGCAGACGCCGGCGGTGGCCTTGATGTTCCCGGGGGGCGGCGCGCAATACGCCGGCATGGGCGAAGGGCTGTACCGCTGCGAACCGGAGTACCGCCGCATCATCGACGAGGCGGCGGCGCTGGTGCGCCCCAAGCTGGGTTTCGATCTGCGGGGGCTGCTGTTCCCGCCGGAGGCCGAACGGCCCGCTGCGACGAAGCGGCTGGAGGCGCCGTCGGTGGCCTTGCCGGCGCTGCTGGCCACGGAGTACGCGCTGGCCACGCTGCTGCTGGCGCGCGGGATCGAACCGGTCGCCTTGATCGGTCACAGCATGGGGGAGTACGTTGCGGCGGCGCTGGCCGGCGTGGTGACGTTCGCCGACGCGCTGGCCATGGTGGCGCTGCGCGGGCAGCTGTTCGAGACGCTGGCGCCTGGATCGATGCTCAGCGTGCCGCTGCCCGAGGCAGAGCTGCGCGCGTCCATCGAAGCGTCGCCCGCCACGCGCGGCCTGTCCATCGCAGCGGTCAACGGCCCGGCGCTGTGCGTGGCCTCCGGGGCCAGCGACGCCATCGCGGCGCTGGAGGCGACGCTGGCGGCGCGCGATATCGATTGCACCCGCATCCACATCGCGGTGCCGGCGCACTCGTCGATGCTGGCGCCCATCCTGCCGGCCTTCGAAACGTTCGTGCGATCTATCGCGCTGCGGCCGCCGCAGCGACGATACATCTCCAACCTGACCGGCACCTGGATCACCGCCGCCCAGGCCACCGACGCCCGGTACTGGGTTGATCA
>JAXDMH010000604.1:0-7236 GCA_034666225.1 Myxococcales bacterium | reverse complement strand
CGATGCCGATTGTCCGCACCCGCGACTCCAGTCGCTGGACGGCCACCATTTACGATCCCGCCACAGGAAGCATCCGGTACCGCGACTCCCGGCCGCGACCCCGAGCGTATTGACTCCTTTTGCGCCGGCCGCCGCTGAACCGCCGGGCGCGAATTACACGCCCGAAGCCCTGAACAGGGTACGGCGATAGTGTCTCAGCTCCGCGATCGAGTTGTGGATGTCGACCACTGCATCATGCTCGCCCGCGGTGGGCTTGTTGAAGACGGCGGCGGGACCGTACCAGCATTGTGCCAGCACCTTGACGCTGGAAACGTCGACGATGCGGTAGTGCAGGTGTCGATCGAGGTCGGGCATGTAGCGAGAGATGAAGCGGCGGTCCGCCCAGACCGAGTTACCGCACAGGGTGGCGGGCGCCGGGCACCACGCGCTGACACAGCCGAGCAAGATGCGCTCGGCCTCGATCAGCTCAGTGGTTGATCGCCGCACGCGTTCGATGAGCCCCGTCCGCTCGTGCATGTCGCGCACAAACGGCGTCATTCGAGCCAGCGCCTCTTCCGGTTGGTGGATGTCGACAGCGGTCTCGGCGAGCGTGTCGAGGTCGGCGGTCGTGATCACCACCGCCGCCTGGAGGATGACATCGCTACCGGGGTCGAGACCGGTCATCTCGAGGTCGATCCAGACCAGGTTGGACGGGCTAGGAACGGGCGAGCGCACGATGGTCACTTGTGCAGCCTGCCACTGAAGGCGCGCTTCCGGTAATTCGCGTTGGTCCGGGTCTCCTCGGCGCCGTGATCACTTCATCGCGGGGCAGGCGATCTCCTGATCGCCGAACGCGATGTCATCGACCCACATCTCGACATCGACGTCCGAGCTTCCGTAGGTCGCCCAGCCGATGTTCACGTTGCGCCAGGGACCGCCCATCCATTTTTGGCCCGTGGGATCGGCGCCGGTGAACTGCCCTTTGTCCAGCACCTTCCCGTCCATCTTGGCGACGTAGGTGTTGTCGGCGCCGGTCCCACCGTACTTGAACTCCCATTGCACGCAGAACCACTTGCCGGTGGGAAACGCGATCGACGTGATTCCGTGATCGGGCGGGTCAACGGTGAACATGAATTTCCCGAACATGCCGCCCAGCTCCCACTGCACGTTGTTCTGGCTGTAGCTGTAAACGAGGTCCCAGTGAGAGCCGGACGGGACTCGGGTCACGAAGAACATGGCCCGTCCGTGCAGGTCGTTGGTCGGGAACTGCTTCGAGAACTGCAACATCGCCCCTGGCGCCGGCTTTGCCGAAACGATATGGACGGCCTTGGTTCCGCTGAACGCCTTGGTGGTGTCGACGATGAGCGCGCCGGCCTTGCCTCCGACGGTGAACAGGCCCGTGGGGGCCGCTCCGGCCGTCTGCTGCTCGAAGTCGTCGCAGAACTTGCTGGTGACGCCGGTGCAACCGGATCCGCCCGGCGCGCCGGCCTCCGAAGGCGCCGCGTCACCCGCGCCGGAGCCGCCCGCGCCGCCGGAACCCGGCCCGGCCGCGCCGCCGGTCGAGGAGGTGGTGGTGTCGCCACCGGTTCCGCTAGCGCCGCCGGTGCCCGCGCCGCCGGTGCCCGCGCCGCCGGACCCAGTCGCCGAGACCGCACCTCCCGTTCCAGTCGTCGGAGCCGTCGGACCCTCGCTGCTGGCCATGCAGCCCGAACCCAATGCAGCCAGGACGGTTGCCCAGCCGAGCGTCGTGCGCAACGTCGTTCTCATAGCCAGTATGTAGCCCGGGGGGGAGGGTATCGATCTCATCGCACCATCGACGCGGGCCGGTGACGGTGATTCTGGCGCTGGGAAGCGCGCCGCATCGCGACGGCCCACTGTGGCGTCGTCAGGGCAGATGCGAATCGACGGAGCAGCAGATTCCGCCCTCGGCGCCTTTTTCCACCGCGCCCAACAGCGACTCTCCCGCCGGGCACAGGTCGCGGTACACGCTGCCGTCACCAGGATCGCCGATCTCGTGGCCGCCGCGGGCTTCGCAGTCGGAAATGGAGGAGAAATTCAAGGTGCGACAGCAGATCCCGCCCTCGGCGCCAAAGTTCACCGCACCCACCAACATCTTTGGAAAAGGACAGCCAGCCCGGTGAACGCTGCCGTCCCCCGGATCATTGATCACTTCCGCCTGAGGCCTCGCCTGACACTGGTCGATGCTGAGGACGGGAAGAATTTCGCAGCACAGTCCGCCCTCGGCGCCTGTCTCAAGCGGGCCCAGCTTCCGACGGCCGTCTGGACAACCTCGCCGTTCGGTTTGTCCGTCACCGGGATCAGTGATGGGCTCACCGTTGAGAGAGGCACAACGGGCTGCCGTCAGCGCTTCCGTCTGGGCAGTCCGTCCGGGATGATCGTCACGACTCTCGCAGGCGCCCGACGCCCCGACGAAAATTGCGAAAGATAGGATCACGTTCAGAGTATTTATTTTCATGAGCTTCGATTCAGCAATCGAGATGCCAGAACGCAAGCGAGAGGGAAACCGGTTCAAGTTAAAAAGAAACGAGGGAGAGATCGCGACCGACGAACCCCTCAAGACTCAATAAACTGAGCCTTTTCCTTTTGGGGGAAAGCGCACGCACGGAGCCGGAAGTGGCGGCCGTGAGGGGTGTCACGTCGGCGAAGCAGGGGGACAGGCACGCGCTGCTCGCGCAGGCGATCGCCGACGGCCGGTCAGGGACCCTGAAAGGCCTTCTCCAGGGCCGCGACGTCGAGCTTGATCATCTTCAGCATGGCGTCGGTGACGCGCTGGGAGCGGGCACGGTCCTTGTCGGCCATCATTTCGCCGAGCACCGCGGGGACGATCTGCCAGCGAACGCCGTAGCGATCGTTCAGCCAGCCGCAGGCCTGGGCCTTGCCGCCCCCCTCCAGAAATGCGTTCCAGTAACGGTCCAGCTCGGCCTGGTTGTCGCATTCGACGACCAACGAGATGGCGTCGTTGAAGTCGTGGTGGGCGCCGGCGGTCATGGCCTGGAAGCGCTGGCCGAAGAGCGTGAAGTCGACGACGGTCACCGACCCGGGGGGGCCACTGGGGGAATCGCTTTGCATCGCGGTGACGCCGTCGACGCGCGCGTCGGGGAAAATCGACACGTAGAACTTGGCGGCCGCTTCGGCGTCCTTCGCGTACCACAGAAAGGGGAAAATCTTCGTTCGCTTGGTCGTGGCCATGGCTCGTCCTCCCTTCACTTCTTCTGTTTGTCGGTTCTTAACATGGTGACGAGGCGGGGCCAGCGTCAAGGCGTCCGGATGACCGGCGGCGGAGGACCCGGGGAGCGCGAGCGGCAGCGAGCAGTGCCCGTCAATCTTTATGTGACCGAAGCATGACGAGCGCGCGCCCGCGAGCGACCCATGTTGAATAGGTGGGCTTGATTCAGGACGATTTCGTTCGTTCGATTCCCGGCTTCTGCCAGCCGGTCAGCTCTTTGTCCCACCTGGCGGCAGCCCTGGTCGCGCTCATCGCTGCTGTACCGTTGATTCGCCTGGCGCGCGGAAGCCGCTCGAGGCAGATGGCCGTCGCGTTGTACGCCGTCTGCGTGATCGCGGCGCTGGGCATCAGCGGTGCTTACCACTCGCTCGACCGCGGCGGGGCGGCCCGCTTGGTCATGCAACACATCGACTACATTGCGATCTGGCTGCTCATCGCTGGCACCTTCACTGCTTTCCACGGCATCATGTGCAAAGGGCTGTGGCGTGGCGGCATGCTTGCGTTCATCTGGAGCTTCGCGTTCGCCGGTGTGGGCTTGCAGATTGTTGCCTTCGACCTCTTCTCGGGCGTCCTCGGGCTCGGCATCTACCTCGGCCTTGGCTGGGTCGGCATCCTCTCGGTGTTCAAGCTGGGCCGTCAGATCGGCTTCCGCGCGGTCCGTCCTATCTGGTTTGCGGGAATCGCCTATTCCGCCGGTGCCGTGCTCGAGGCAAGCGGGCATCCCGTGCTCAGTCGTCATTGGGTGGGTCCCCACGAGATGTTTCACTTTGCCGTCATCACCGGCGTGGCCTTGCACTGGGTTTTCATCCGTCGACTCCTGATCACCCACGCTCCGGCGATTCCAGTTTTATTGCGGTCTATGCGAGAGCGCTCGTCTGCCGGCGCGCTAGCCCTTCCATCGCATGAGCCAGCTTGACGTCCAGAGCCGTGACGCCCCCGGCATCATGGGTCGCAAGGTCGACGCGAACGGTGTTCCAGACATTGAACCACTCGGGGTGGTGGTCCATCGCCTGGGCGACGATCGCCACGCCGGTCATGAAACCAAAGGCCGCGACGAAATCAGGGAACTTGTACTCGCGATGGAGCTTGCCTTTGCGCAGCTTCCAACCGGACAACTTCGACAACGCGACCGCAATCTTGGCCTTGCTCAGCTTTACCGGCGCGCGCGTGGACATTGACTCACTCCTTGACCGACACGGTTCGCGTTGTTTTGTTGATCGATATGGACGATTGGTGAAAACGGAAGCCCCGTTCGATACCTTCGTCGATTTACCCATTGGCGATCGCGCGAACGTACCCACAATCGTGGTGCTCCCATGGCCCACATCCTTCTCGTCGATGACGACAATGACATCGTAGACGCGCTAGCTGATCTGCTGCGCGAAGAGGGTCACGAAGTGCACAGCGCCTCAACAGGCGAAGAGGGCCTCAGCGTTCTCCGGGGATCGCCACTGCCCGATGCTGTCGTCCTCGACGTAGACATGCCCGTCCTTGGCGGCCCTGGAATGGCCCACCAGATGCTGCTGCACGACGCAGGAGAGGAGAAAGTTCCAATCATCCTGATGTCGGCAAGGCAGGACCTGCCCAAAATCGCGGCGAAAATGGGAACGTCATACGTTCTGGCCAAACCCGCAGGGATCGACGCCTTCATCAGCTTGCTCGATCGCGCACTGGACGAGCGACGCGCACCACTGTCGGCTTGAAGCGTCCACCCGCCAGAAATGGCGAACCATCAGAGATGACTCGGGGTTTGCCTTCTGGTGATCTTCGCGGGCCTGGTCTGGATCATCCCGATGCTGACGTTTCCGGGAATTGGCACCAACCCGAGCAGCTCTTCGCGGTCGGCCACGGTGCCTGCTTCCAGAGCGCGATGAGCCTCGCCGGAAAGAGGCTTCGGCGTCGACACCAGTCGCTCGACGCTCACGGCCCGGGTCGTGCTGGGGCCCATCGACGGCGGCCGCCATGGGCTTGCCGTCGAGCTGGAGGCGTCCATCCCGGGAGTCGAGCGCGAGGTCGCCGAGAAGATCCTCAAGCGCACGCACGAGGTCTGTCCCTACAGCAACGCGACCCGGGGCAACATCGAGGTCATCGAGGTCACGCTGAAGGTTGCAAGCGAAGCGACCGGTGACCAGCGCGTGACGGAATAGAAGACGTCGCCCCGGCCCACGGTCCTTCCCATTTTGGTTAATGGCGGTCACGAATAGCCGGCGCGTCCGGGCACCGATGACTCTGCGATTCACAAAGTGGCACCTCTGCAGCAGTACTGTGTCGTCTAGTCACTCTTGATGTAGATAGGTACCGTCGGGCTTCCGACGATCTTCGTTCGAACCCCTTGGCCCTGACTCACGTCATCGTTCCTCTCTGCAAACCCCAGAATCGAAACCGACTCGCCAGAGCGAATTGAGGACTCCGAACACCTTAGGCTGGTCCATCGTGATCGATCCGCTTGCCGTGACATCATGAATCGCGTCAGCCCCTCGGAATGACCGACAAGGATACCGCTGCGCAATGTTAAATCGGATTTCAATTCCATTCGAACATTGGAAGGACCGTCCACTCGGCGCACTTCATTGATTCCCACATCGACAAATAGCGAGCCGCTCCCGTCATCGATCACGAAAGATCGAAGATCGGCCTCTCTCAACACCGGCAACCACATCCTCCCCCGGTATTCATCGATTTCAATCCGGTAACCAATACAAGCTCGCCGACTGAGAGGTGCTTCGAGGCAGTTCTCGCTGCGCACGACTCCTCTCACTCTTATCAACCCCTCTTGTGCATCAGCGATCTTGATCGCCTGTGTGGCGCCGAACAATCGTCTCGCTTTTGAAAATCGCCTCACCATCCAGGGAATACCGGCGCTAGCTGCCCAGATTGCGAGGACAACCGCGATGGCGACGTTCATCATGGAGATTGAGTTAGGCCCGGCAGCGTGAAGTAATTCGTTTGGTAGCAAGCGAAATTAACCGGAGGACCTCCGATAAATCCACTTCCGAGACCAAGGCCCAGCCCCATATACCCCGTTCCCACAAAAGATGCTCCCGGCGACTGAAAGGCACTCAAGCTCCAAGGACCAACCCCCATTGAGCAATTGTCGAATAGTCCAGTCCACGAACCATGACCCACGGCCATATTCATACTCACATCCCAACCAATCAAGAATCCGTCAGCCTTTGTCGGGCCCGGAGTAAAAACAAACCACGGACTCGAATCAGACGTCCCAAATTGTAGATTGAGACCAAACGTTCCACTTCCCCCGCCAAGGTTCTTGGGAACTATGATTGAGACTTCCGCCTGCACGCCGGCGGTCACCACCGCGGTCGTCACGGCGTAACTAAAATCGGTGCATTGGCCCCCTGCGCAGGCTTTTGACGCATTGGTAAACACCTCGATAAGGTCGGTCAATGACGCAAGGCCATTGTCATGAATCTCATTTCCACCGGGCGGCGGCTGCAACAGGCTTGGCGGCTGAAGCTTGAATCCACCCCCGTCGAGAAATTCTTTCGCTCCGTTCAATCGTGATTCCACACGCGCGGCGCCAGCACCGGCGCTTCCTGACGATCCTGATCCACTCGCCATCGATACCTCAATCGTCGCTGCTAGCGCATACGATGCCGCCGCCGATGCCGCACCGCTGGCCGCCGCCTTGAGGATGTCGCCAGGTCCAACGGTAAGGTCGCCTCCTCTGGCCATTCCGTTCAGCTGAGCGCTGACCGCGGCCGATATCGCACCTCCCACCAGTTGCGCCCCGAAGTTGCCCGCTGGTTTGGCCAAGCCGCTCGCAGCTGCTCCTCCTATGCTTCCCGCCGCTATGGTGATGGCATTTGACGCCACGATTTGCCAGAAAGACGCGCCCTCGGCAACGGCGGCTTCCGTGTTGTACGCGGCAGCCAACGCGGTAAAGAAGATGGTGCAACCTCCGTCTGTTACCGCGCACACCACAATCGCCGCAATGGTGATCGCTATGTTGACCCACGTGTTTTGGGACAGCCCCAGGAAATAACCGGTCG
>JAXDMH010000603.1:0-15391 GCA_034666225.1 Myxococcales bacterium | reverse complement strand
TTGGGGTTCTTCATCTCGCGGCCGGGAAGGAACACCTCGCCCCGCACCTCGCCGTGCACGTCGAAGGGCTGGCCGGTGATCTGTCCCAGCTCGTCGGCCACGTCCTGCGCCGTGAAGCAGAGGATGGGCGCCATCCAGCGTCCCAGCGTCCGCACCATCTCATAAAGGGCGGTCTGCACGCTGCGCCGGGGTTGCGACGCCGGGGCCTCGCAGTAAAGCGCGTCCTTGATCGGATCCAGATACTCCGCCGAGACGGTGATGACGTAATCGGTGAGCAGCCGGACCACCTCGTGAAATCCAAAGCGCCGGTAAGCCTCGAAGACCTGGTGGTCGCGCTCGCGCAGGACGCCCAGCGCCAGCAGGTCCAGCTCGCGCAGGTACTGGTCTTCCAGACGGTCGCGCGCCGGGACAAAGTCGAACAGGTTCGACAGCAGGTAGCGGCAGGTGTTGCGGATCTTTCGGTACGACTCGCCCAGCTGGTTGAGGATCGTCTGCGAAAAGACGATGTCCCCCTGATAGTCGGAGGCCGCCGTCCACAGGCGCAGCAGCTCGGCGCCGTTCTTCTCCATCCAGACGGCGGGATCGACGTAGTCGATCTTGGCGCCGCTGGCCCGGGCCTTGGCGATCTCGGACTTCGAATAGACCTTGCCCCGTTCGTCCAGGACCCAGCCGTGGGTGAGGACCGCCTTGTACGGCGCCTGATCGCGCGTGGCCACGCCCGTCAGCAGCGACGAATGGAACCAACCCCGGTGCTGGTCCGAGCCCTCCAGGTACAGATCGACCTTCTCGCCCTTGGGTACCAGCTTGCCCTCGCACACCGCCGCCCAGGAGACGCCAGATTCAAACCAGACGTCGACGATGTCGTGCTGCTTGTCGAACGTGGTACCACCGCAGCGGGCGCAGGAAGTCCGCGGCGGCAACAGCTCGGCCGCCGGACGGGCGAACCAGGCGTTGGATCCTTCGACGGCGAAAATGTCGGCCACGTGGTCCATAACGGCCGCGTCCAGCAGATCATTCCGGCAGTCGGGCCCGACGCAACGAAAAGCCGGGATGGGCACGCCCCAGACGCGCTGCCGCGACAGGCACCAGTCGGGGCGCGCTTCGATCATCCCGCGGATGCGGTTTTCGCCCCAGGCGGGGATCCACTGCGTGCGGCCGATCTCGCGCAGGGCCCGGCTGCGCAGCGACGTGGCGTCGTCGGCCTCGCCCAGGCGGGCGAACCACTGTTCGGTGGCCCGAAAGATGATCGGGTTCTTGCAGCGCCAGCAGTGCGGGTAGGAGTGGTGCAGGTTTTCGCCCGGGCGATTCAGCAACAGGCCCCGCGCCGCCAGCGTGGCGACGATCTTGGGGTTGGCGTCGAACACCGGCAGGCCGGCCCACTCGCCGGCCTCGGGGGTGAACCTACCGCTCTCGTCGACCGGCGCGTAGATGCGCAGGCCCACCTGGCGTCCGACCACATAGTCGTCGGCGCCGTGGCCGGGCGCCGTGTGCACCAGGCCGGTGCCGGCCTCCAGCGTGGCGTGGCGGGCAAAATAAAGGCGGAAGTCGGCGTTGGCGACGGTCGGCGACGGAAAGACCGGCGTGTAACGCGTCTCTTCCAGGGCCCGGAAACCCTCGCGCGACAGCCGGATCCAGGTCTCGCTGGGCGCGGTGATGCCGCAGGCGGCAAGGAAGCTCTCCGCCAGGCCGGCCGCCACGACCAGGTACTCGCGACCGTCGTCGCGGTCGACGGGGATGGCCACGTAATCCAGCTCGGGATTGCCGACGATGGCCAGGTTGGCCGGCAGGGTCCAGGGCGTGGTGGTCCAGATGACGAAGGCGGCTTTTTGATCCTTGAGGCGCGGATCCGCCTTGCCCAGATCGCCCTGCACCGGGAAGCGCACGTAGATCGATGGCGAGGCGTGGTCTTCGTATTCCACCTCGGCCTCGGCCAGCGCCGTGCGGTGAATGAGGCACCAGTGCACCGGCTTCTTGTCGCGATAGATCAGGTTCTGGCGGGCGAACTCGCCCAGCTGCCGCACGATGGTCGCCTCGTAGTCCTTGGACAGCGTCAGGTAGGGATCGTCCCAGTGGCCGACGCAGCCGAGGCGCTTGAACTCCGTCCGCATCACGTCGACGAATTTCCGGGCGTGCTGCTCGCACAGCGTGCGGAACTGCGCCGCCGACAGCTCCTTCTTCTTGGCGCCCAGCTCTTTTTCCACCTGTTGTTCGATGGGCAGCCCGTGGCAGTCCCACCCGGGACGAAACTCGGCGCGCCGGCCCATGATCAGCTGCGACCGCACGATGATGTCCTTGAGGACCTTGTTCAGCGCCGTGCCGTAGTGAATGGCGCCGGTGGGATAGGGGGGCCCGTCGTGCAGGATGAATGGTGGCGCGTCGTCGCGGCGCCGCTCGTCCAGGATGCGCTGATATTGCCGCTCATCTTCCCAGCGTTTGAGCCATTGCGGTTCGCGCTTGGCCAGCTCGGCGCGCATCTGAAACGACGTCTTGGGCAGATTGAGGGTTGCTTTCCAGTCCACGGCTGGCGCGGATACTACCAAACGCGTCCTCCTTGTCCCGCTTATCTGGTAAAGAGAGACGCCATGGATCAGCGCGTGCCGTGGGACCAGTACTTCATGAACATCGCGCAGGTGGTGGCATCGCGATCCACGTGCCCGCGCAAGTTTGTCGGCGCCGTGATCGTCCGCGATCGCACCATCCTGTCGACCGGGTACAACGGGTCGATTCGCGGCATGCCCCACTGCTCGGACGAAGGGCACATGATGGAGAACGACCACTGCGTGGCCACCATCCACGCCGAAGCGAACGCCCTGATCCAGGCGGCCAAGAACGGCGTGATGATCGACGGCGGCACCGTGTATGTGACGGCCAGCCCCTGCTGGAATTGCTTCAAGCAGATCGCCAACGCCGGCGTGCGTCGCATCGTCTATGGAGAGTTCTATCGCGATGAACGCATTTTCAAGGTCGCCGAACGGCTGGGGATCGACCTTCTGCACGTGCCGAGCCAAGTGGACGCCCCGCGCCGAAATGATTGAGGACGAACGCCTCAACAATGTGTTCGAAAGCGGTAAAGTAAGAAAGCTGCGACATTATTGGGAAATTTTGTGAATGGACGAGGGACTTTTTTGTTGACCGTCCAAGCGGTTTCATCGCACCCTTGAGTTTCATGCGTCGGTTGGTTTTCTTCGGAGCGGCGTTCGTGTTTTCCGCGGTGGCCTCCCCCGCTGTTTTCGCGGCGCCTGATGATTCACGAGTTGACCATGCCGAGGAGGCAGGCGACGGCGCGCCCGAGGCCGCGGCGCCGCGCCCCGGGCGACGGCAACGTCGGTCAAAACACTCCGCCCGTTTTTCTGGGCGGGTGGTGCCGGACGAGAAGCTTCGGCAGGACCCACTGCCCACGCCGTCCGGGCACCTGGTGGTGGTGACGCAAGGCTTAAAGGAAGAAGCCGACGTCAACATTCTCAACGAGGACGGGTCGTACAACATCGATGCGCTGCACCAGGTGGATCACATCCTGCGCTGTCGCCGGACTGATTCGGAGAAGCCGATCGACCCACGGCTGGTGACCTTGCTGTCGCACGTCTACGAGCACTTCGGCCAGCGGCCGCTGGAGATCGTGTCGGGCTACCGCAACCAGCGCAAGCAGACCAGCAATCATTTCAAAGGCACCGCCAGCGACATCCGCATCAAAGGCGTCAGCGCCAAGAAGCTGCGCGCCTTCGCCGAGACGCTGGACACCGGCGGGATGGGCATCGGCATCTACCCACGCAGCGGCTTCGTCCACATCGACGTCCGCCCGGCCCCCAGCTTCCGCTGGGTCGACTACTCGCCCCCGAATTCCAACGCCGAAGAGAAGCGCCCGCCCCGCGGCTGGAAGCGCAAGAAGCTGCAAAGCTAGCGCGCCAGAGCGAGCGCAGCGAGAGAGTTTTCCCACGGGAGCGTGGGCTTTGCCCACGCGGCTCACCTTGCGAGAAGCGCTCGGGGAGAGCCCGCGAGAGGGGCCAGCAGGCCCCTTTCGCGCAGCGAGTGCGTGTTCTTGCATTTCGGGTATGTGTCCTTTAGCTTGCGATGACCGTAATCCATGGCGCAGCGACAACTTGATCTTCCGGTGAGCAACGCAAAAGGTGGCGCTGCGGACACCGCGTCCGGCGGCGGTGGTGGTGGTGGGCGCGGTAAGAAGAAGGGCGGGACGGGCGATGGTGATGGTGGTGGGCCGACGGTGCCGGTGGATGCTTCGCTGGCGACCGAGGCGCAGCGGCGGTATCTGAACTACGCGGTCAGCGTCATCACGGCGCGGGCGCTGCCGGATGTGCGCGACGGGCTCAAGCCGGTGCAGCGGCGGATCCTTTACGCGATGTACGCGAACCTGCACCTGTACCCGGATTCGCGGTTTCGCAAGTGCGCCACCATCGTCGGCGAGGTGCTGGGCAAGTTTCACCCGCACGGTGACGCGTCGTCGTACGAGGCGATGGTGCGGATGGCGCAGGATTTTTCGCTGCGCTACCTGCTGGTCGAAGGGCACGGCAACTTCGGCTCTCTGGACGGCGACGGCGCGGCGGCCTACCGGTACACCGAGGCGCGGCTGGCCCCCCTGGCCATGGAGCTGCTGTCGGAGATCAAGCAGGGAACGGTCGATTTTCGTCCCAACTATGACGGCACCACCGAAGAGCCGATCGTGCTGCCGGCCAAGCTGCCCCAGCTTCTGGTCAACGGCTGCACCGGAATCGCCGTCGGCATGGCCACCAACATTCCGCCGCACAATCTGGAAGAGGTCTGCCAGGCGGCCATCGCCCTCATCGACGACAAGGATCTCGAGACCAAGGATCTGCTGAAGTACATCAAGGGCCCCGATTTCCCGACCGGCGGCCTCATCACCAATTCGAAGAAAGAGCTGCGCGAGATCTACGAGACCGGGCAGGGCGGCGTCCGCCTGCGCGGCGAATGGAAGACCGAGTCCGCGCACAAAGGCGACGATCGCATCATCGTCACGTCGATCCCCTTCGGCATCGACAAGTCCACGGTGGTGGAGCGCATCGCCGAGGTGATCATCAACAAGAAGCTGCCGATGCTGGTCGACGTGCGCGACGAGTCGACCGCGGACGTGCGCATCGTCCTCGAGACGAAAAGCGGCGCCGACCCGGCCCTGGTGATGTCGTACCTGTTCAAGCACACGCCGCTGGAGCTGTCGTTCCACTGCAACTTTACCTGTCTGGTGCCGACCGAGAACCGGGAGATCGCCGGGCCGATGCGCCTGGATCTGAAGGCCATTCTGCGCGAGTTTCTGTCCTTCCGGCAGGACGTTGTCACCCGCCGCTTCGAGTTCGAGCTGGCCGAGCTGGAACGCCGGATTCACATCCTCGAAGGCTTTCAGATCATCTTCGACCTTCTGGACGAGGCCATCCGCATCATCCGCAAGTCGGAGGGCAAGGCCGACGCGGCCGGCAAGCTGATGAAGCGGTTCGGCATCGACGATGTCCAGACCGACGCCATTCTCGAGCTCAAGCTGTACAAGCTGGCGCGGCTGGAGATCCAGGCCATCATCGACGAGCTGGGCGACAAACGCGCCCGGGCCAAGGAGATCAAGACGATCCTGGGCGACAAGCGCAAGCTGTGGAAGGTGATCCGCGGCGAGCTGTCCGAGCTATCCGACAAGTTCAAGGACAAACGCCGTAGCCGCATCGGCGGTCCCAGCGGCGAGGACGTCGAGTTCGACGCCGAGGCCTTCATCGTCGACGAGGACGCCACGGTGATCCTGTCGCGCGACGGCTGGCTGAAACGTTCGCGGGAGATCAAGGACATCTCGGCGACGCGCCTGCGCGAAGGCGACGCGGTGCTGGCGGCGACGCGCGGTTCGACGAAGGAGGCCATCGCCATCTTCTCCAACCT
Source organism: Myxococcales bacterium (assembly GCA_034666225.1). Classification (GTDB taxonomy): domain Bacteria; phylum Myxococcota_A; class Polyangia; order Fen-1088; family Fen-1088; genus DATKEU01. The sequence goes on along the minus strand of JAXDMH010000603.1, from coordinate 9,505 downwards.
GGGCAGCTGTTACGTCATGCGCATCAACGACGTCCCGGCGTCGACCGGCTATGGCGAGCCCATCCAGAAGCTGTTCAACTTTCGCGACGGCGAGCGGGTGGTGGGGGCCCAGTTGATGAGCACCGCCGCGGTTCCTGCCGGCACGCTGTGCGCGGCGGTGACCCGACGCGGGTTCGGCATGCGGTTCAATCTCGACCCTCACCGCGAGCTGTCGACGCGCGCCGGCCGCCGGTTCGCCCGCCTGGCCGAAGGCGACGAGATGGTGGGCGTGGCGCCGGCCAGTACCAAAGGCGACGTGGTCTGCGTGGTGACGACGCAGGCCCGCGCCCTGTTGTGCGCCGCCGACGAGTTGCCCGAGCTGGCCAATCCAGGCCGCGGCGTCACCGTCATCAAGGTCGCCGAAGGCGACGGCGTGATCGGGTTTGGTATCGGGCGGCCCAAGGAGAAGGACGTCCTGGTCGCCGAGCTGGACAACGGTAAGAAGATCCCCGTCGGTCCCGGCCGATACTCCGTCACCGGACGGGCCGGGCGCGGTCATCAACTGGCGCGCAAGGCGGTGGTCGTTCGCGCCAGCGCGCCCGAACCGGCCGCGCCGCCGCCGGCGCTGCTGAACTAGGGCGGGACAAATGGCCAGCGCGTCTTATACGTCAGAGCACATCACGGTCCTCGAGGGACTGGAACCGGTGCGCCGCCGCCCCGGCATGTACATCGGCGGCACCGACACCAAGGGCTATCACCACCTGCTGTGGGAGATCGTCGACAACTCGGTCGACGAGGTGATCAACGGATTCGCTTCCCACATCCAGGTGACGTTGCACAAGGACCGGCAGTCGGTGACGGTCACCGATGACGGGCGCGGCATCCCCGTCGACGTCAAGAAGGAGTTCAAGAAGTCGGCGCTGGAGCTGGTGCTGACCACGCTGCACGCGGGCGGCAAGTTCTCGTCGGCGCAGTATCAATTTTCGGGCGGCCTGCACGGCGTTGGATCGTCGGTGGTCAACGCGCTGTCGGAGCAACTGGTGGCGACCATCAAGCGCGACGGCGCGGAGTGGGAGCAGCGTTACGAGCGCGGCAAGGCGGTCAGCAAGCTGCGCAAGGTGGGGGCGGCCCGCGGCAGTGGCACCACCATCCTGTTCCGTCCCGACCCGCAGATCTTCGGCAAGGAGTCGTTCTCGTCGGAGACCATCCGCTTTCGCCTGGACACCAAGGCATTCCTGCACAAGGGACTCAAGATCACCTTCCGCGACGAAGCGGCCGGGACCAACGAGGTCTTTGCCCACGCCGGCGGCATCGCCGATTTCCTGACCAAGGTGGTCACCGATCGGGGCAAGGCCCCCACCGTGCCGCAGGTCTTCTATTTCGAACGGACCGGCGACAGCGGGTTTCGCATGGAAGTGGCCCTGCAGTGGACGGAGTCGCACGAAGAGACCATCCGTTCCTACGTCAACGCCATTCCCACGACGCAGGGGGGGACCCACGAGCAGGGGTTCCGCGCGGCGGTGGTGAAGGCAGTTCGCTCGTTCATCGAAGCGGGCAACCTGGCGCCCAAAGGCGTGACGGTGACGGCCGAGGATATTCGCGAAGGGCTGGTCGGCGTCCTGTCGGTCTACATGCAGGAGCCGCAGTTCCAGGGGCAGACCAAGGAACGGCTGGGCAGCCCGGAGGCGCAGAACCAGGTCGACAGTCTGGTCCGCCCGGCGCTGGAGACGTTCCTGCTGGAGAACCGCACGGCCGGCGCGGCCATCGTGGAGCGGATCGCGCTGGCGGCCAAGGCCCGGGAGGCGTCGCGGGCGGCGTCACAGGCGGTGTCGCGCAAGACGGCCGTCTCGCACCGCCTGAACCTGCCGGGCAAGCTGGCCGACTGCTCGTCGACGGATCCGGCGCGCAGCGAGCTGTTCATCGTCGAGGGCGATTCGGCGGGCGGTTCGGCCAAGCAGGGGCGCGAGCGCAAGACGCAGGCGATCCTTCCGTTGCGCGGCAAGGTTCTCAACGCCGAGCAGGCGTCTCTGCAGAAGGTGCTGTCGAACAAGGAGCTGCAGGACGTGGTGTCGGCGCTGGGCTGCGGCGTGGGAGAGGACTTCAACGGCGACCGCCTGCGCTATCACAAGATCATCCTGCTGATGGACGCCGACTCCGACGGCCACCACATCGCCACGCTGCTGCTTACGTTTTTTTATCGGCACCTCACGCCGCTGGTGCGCGACGGCTTTGTCTTTCTGGCGCAGCCGCCCCTTTTTCGCATCGACCACGGTAAGGAGACTTACTGGGCGCTGGACGAAGCCGATCGCGATCGCATCGTCGGTGAACTGCCCAAGAACGCGCGCCCCGAGATCATGCGCTTCAAGGGGCTGGGCGAGATGCAGCCCGACGAGCTGCGGCGGACCACCCTGGACCCGAACAGCCGCCGCCTTCTGCGGGTGACCGTCGACGACGCGGCGGAGACCGACCGGGTGCTGGGCGAACTGATGGGCAAGGACGTCGAGGCGCGGTTCAAGTTCATCATGGAACGGGCGGCGCAGGCGGATCTGGACCTCTAGCGCTCGCTGCGCTCGCTGCACGAAAGGGGCCTGCTGGCCCCTCTCGTGGGCTCTCCCCAGCGCTTCTCGCAAGGTGAGCCGGCCGGGCAGAGCCCGGCCTCCCGACGGAAATATCAGCGCCGCATGTCCGATCGGTTGATAGGTCGTCGAAAGAAGAGATTTGGTGACTGGCCCCGTGATACACAGGGATCTGGTACCAGCGAGGACGGCGACGAATGAATCAGCGCCCACCTGTGCCGCTTGTGTTCGCAGTGTTTGTGATGCTCGCGTGGGTCGCGGCGGCGCCGGCTTGGGCGAAGGATCCGCCCGCGGTCACGAAGCTTGTCGAGATGAACAAGCGGGCCATCGACGACTACGACACGCTCGAGTGGAAGAGCGCCAAGCGCCAGTTGCTGGAAGCGGTCGTCGAAGGGAAGAAGGCCGGCATCGAGGAACACCCGGTCATGGCCCGGACGTACCTGCACCTGGGCGCGGTCTACATCGTCGGTTTTCACGACAAGGCGGCCGGGCTGCAGGCGTTCATTCATGCGCTGCAGATCGATCCCGCCATTCGTATCGCCGCCTCCATGGAAACGGCGGAGATGGCCAAGGTTTTCGCAGAGGCGCGCGGCAAAGTTGGAAAGAGCACCGGCGCCAGCGACGTGAAGGCAGAAGAGAAGAAGACGCCCGACAAGAAGCCGCCCGAGAAAAAGGCGCCTGAAAAGAAGGCCGCCGACGAAGACAAGGCGCCGCCGCCTCCGCCACCGCCAGAGAAACGCGCGTCCGACAAGGACGGACCGGACATGCCCATGCATGTCGTGGCCCTGGATTGTCCCAACACCGACGAGGTGGTGCGGGACAAGGTGGCCATCGTTCGTTGTGCGGTGGCGCCCACCCTGAAGGTTACTTCAGTCGTGCTCCTCTATCGCGTGCCCGGTCAGGAAGAGTTCACGCCCGTGACGACCAAGAAGAACGCCAAAGGCTGGTACGTCGGGCGCATTCCCAAGACCGTCACCGGCGGCAAGTCCGTGCAGTTTTACGTCGAGGGACGCGACCTTCACGGCAAGGCCGTCGTGTCCAATGGCAACAGCGGCAGCCCCAACTTGATGCTGGTCCGCGAGTCCGGCGACAAGGACACCGACACTGAGGCGCCGGATCACGAAGAGAACCCGCTGGAAGACCGACCACACGGCGACTCCGGGCGATCGACGACGGGGTCTTCGGGGCGCGAGGGCCGCTACCCCGCGCGCAAATGGTGGCTCGGCCTCGGTGCTGGCACCGGCTTCGGATACGCAAAGGGCGACGGCCTCGAATATCGCAAAGATCTTCAGTCAAAATTCGGCCCTGGTTTTGGCTATGCAGGCCTCGGCCAGGTCTCGCCGGAGCTGGGCGTGCACATCAGCCCGCGCATGGCGCTGGCGCTCTCCGGGCGCATTCAATGGATCCGACAGTCGGGGTCGGGGGCCAATGCCAACGGCTATGCGACGGGCGCCAACGCGGTGCTGTTGCGTCTGATGTTCTTCACCGGCCCGGACCGCATTCGCGTTCACGCCGGGCCCACGCTGGGCGTCGGCGTCTTTCGTTTCGTCGTCTCCAACGTCAGCAGCGATCCCGGCGTCAAGGACACCGTCAAGGGTGGTCCCTTGCTGGGCGGCGCCAATCTCGGACTTGCGTATGGGCTGTCGCCCGGGCCGTCGCCCAGGTTTTCTTTCCTCATCGATCTGAACGGACTGGTTGGATTCCCTGCCTTCTCGGCGGTGGGTGATATCAACCTTGGATTGCAGGTGAACTTCTACTAAAGGAATCCTCATGCGACCAAACGGGAAGACTTCCACTTTGACCACGGCGATCTCTGCGGCTCATCGACCGACCCGGCGTCAGGTCATCGTCACCGCGCTGGGCAGCGGATTCGCCCTGGCGGTGAGACCGGTCTCTGCCGCCACCATCACCACCGGCAACGAAGGAATCGAGGCCGGTGAGATCAAGATCCCCACCGCTGAGGGAACCATCCCCGGCTATCGCGCGATGCCGGCCAAGGGTCAAGGCCCGGGGAAAAACGCCAAGGCGAAAGGGAAGGGCAAGGGCTTCCCCGTCATCCTGGTGGTGCAAGAGATCTTCGGCGTGCATGAGCACATCAAAGACGTCTGCCGCCGTTTTGCCAAGCAAGGCTACCTCGCCGTGGCGCCCGAGTTGTACGCGCGGCAGGGCGACGTCTCGAAGATGACCGACACCAAGGAGATCATGACCACGGTGGTGTCCAAGGTGCCGGACACCCAGGTCCTCAGCGATCTCGACGCCACCGTCGCCTGGGCCAGGAGCTCCGGCGCCGCTGACACCTCCAGGCTGGCCATCACCGGATTTTGCTGGGGCGGTCGCATCGCCTGGCTGTACGCCGCGCACAACCCCGATCTGAAAGCGGGCATCGCCTGGTACGGCCGGCTGGTCGGCGACAAGGATCCTCTGCACTCGCAGCAGCCCATTGACCTGGCCGCCGCCGGCGCAATCAAGGCGCCGGTGCTGGGATTGTACGGCGGGCAAGACCAGAGCATCCCGGTCGCCACCCTCGAGCAGATGCAAAAGACGCTGGCCGCGTCGGACTCGAAGGCGGCGCACGCTTGCGAGTTCAAGGTCTACCCGGACGCCGGGCACGCCTTCTTCGCCGACTATCGTCCCAGCTATCGCAAGGACGCGGCCGAGGACGGCTGGAACCGAGCCCTCGCCTGGTTGAAAAAGAACGGCGTCGCGTAGAGGCTGGTTTCTGATCTGGCGCCTGTTCAGCGCGCCGGCGCCAGGCGAAGCACGGCGTTCTGGCCGCCGAATTCGTCCAGCCGATATTCGTCTGCGTTGGGATCGGTGACGAATTTGTCGTCGACGACGAACATGTATTCCTGTTCGCCCGCCGGCAGCGCCACCATGCCCGTGAACAGATCGCTGCCGTTCGCGCTGGTCAGGAAGGTATCCGCCGGATCCCAGTTGTTGAACGATCCGGCCACCGCCACCCGTCGCGCACCGGCGGCTTTGTAGGCGAACCGCACCAGGACCTTCGCCGCCGTCGTCGTCGCGGCCGCAGGCGTCTCAGCGCCGTTGATGGTCATGGGAATGGGATAACGGCCGGTCGACACCACCATCGCGCCGGCCAGCGCCAGGCTGAGGGTGCCGCCCAGGATCCCCAGCGGCGAAATGCGCAGCACGATGCGCAGCGGGCGCTGGAACCAGGACAGCAGGGAAGGGGCGGGACGATCGGTGATATCGCCCATCACGCGCGCCACCAGCGCCGGCGGGGTGTGAACTTCGCGCAGGCTGGCCAGCTCCTCGACGATGCCGTCGACGACCTCGCTGTCGCCGTGTCGCGGGCGGCGCCACATGTTCAGCGTCCTCCCTCGCCGTCGACCAACCGGCGCAGCATCATGCGCGCACGCACCGCCCGGATCTTCAAGGTCGAGATGGGCAATTCTAATATCGGGCGGATCTCTTCGTACGACAGATCTTCGATGTCTTTCAGGATCAAGATCTCCCGATACTTGGGATCCAGCTGCAGCAGCGCCTCCTCCAGGTGCTGGCGCCGCTCGCCGCGCGACGCGTTCGATTCGGGGTTCGATGGATCGTGGGAGAAAACCGCGGCGCTGCCCGGCACGTCATGGCGCAGCGGCTCTTCGGTGCGCTTCTTGGACTTGAGGATGTCCTTTGATCGATTGACGGCGATGCGCAGCAGCCAGGTGGAAAATGCGCGCGGCCGGCCCTGTCCGCGAAAACGATCGAGCGCATTGAACGCGTCGACGAACGCCTGCTGGGCGACGTCCTCGGCATCGGGTCGGCTGCCCAGCATGCGCAGCGCCACGGAAAAGGCCAGGCGTTGGTACCGCTGCACCAGCGGGCGGAACGCTTCCATGTTGCCGTTCAAGCAGCGTTCGATCAGCGACTGTTCTTCTTCATCACGGACGCTGTACGGGTGCTCTTCGACGCCGCTGCCCAGGATGGGCGTCGTCCGATCGTCGCTGGAAATGGCGATGGCACCCGACGACGAAATCGTGCGCGGCGGACTGTCATCACGGTGCACGGCCGGTAACATACCCTGAAATCATGGTGAAACAGCGCGTATAATTGCCGGGCTTCGTCAGGCAGCTTGCACAATGATGAGGAACAGTTGACCGCGTCCCCAGGCGATTGGCGCATCCCGCCGCCCGCCGTCCGGCCGGGCGTCACGGGCGTGAAGGGCGTGGCGGGCCTGATGGCCGTGGCGGGCCTGGCGTTGGTCCAGGCCCTGCTGGCGCCGTCGGTCTGGGCGAGCGACCAGACCGGATTTTGGGATCAGGCCGCCACAGGCACCGCGGAGCGGCGGTTCGAACAGCTGGTGCGCCAGGCCGACGAGCTGCTGGCCCAGGATCGCGCGCCGGCGTCCGGGGCCAGCACCCGCGCGGAGGCCGCCTTGATCGCCCAGCGCCAGCGCGCCACAAAAACGGAGGCCCTCCTGCGCGAAGCGCTCACCCTGCGCTCAGACGACTTCCGCCTGACCTTGGCCCTGGCGGACACACAGATGGCGCTGGCCCACTTCGACGACGCCGCGCAGACCGTGCGCCGCGCTTTGACCTTGGCTGAACTGTCCGCGCAGCAGGCGCTCGGTTGGTCTCGTCTGTCGCTGGCGTACATGAAGAGTGGCCACTACGCCGCGTCCATCGCCGCCACCGATCGACTGTTGACCCTGGGACCCACCGATGGCGCCACTTACGCCAACGTGGCCGAGCTGCTGATGGCGGTGGGACGATTGCCCGAGGCCGAGGACCGCTATCGCGAGGCGATTCGCGCCGACAGCGAGGCCGCCGATCGCCGCCTGCGCGAGCACAGCCTGGCCCTTGGCTATTACGGTCTGGGCGTGGCCCTGGATCGTGACGGTCAACCGACTGCCGCTCGCGAGATGATCGCCCGCGCCCTGGCGTTGGATCCGGGCATGGCCCTCCTGCAGCTGGCGCAACAGCCAAGCAGCGACGTGTCGTTCGTTCCGACGGGCGACGTTCACTATTACCTGGGCCTGGCCAATCTGGTGGCCGGACGCTCCGCGGAGAGCGAAGAGGCTTTCCGCGCCTTTCTGGCCGCCCAGCCCGACAGTCGCTGGGCCGAGGAGGCGCGCGGACATCTCGCCGTGCTGGAAGCGCAGCGCAAACGGCGCGGCAGCCACAACGGATATCGGGTCGTGGCCACCGCGACGGTGCACGCCTCGGGCCCTGTTCCCGCGCCCATGGTCGACGCCGCCTGGCGCCGCCGGCCCGATCTGATCGACGGTTGCCTGTCCCGCCTGCCGCTGACGCCCGCTCGCCCGCCCATCCGTCTGATCGTCGACGTCGAGATCGACGCGCGCGGCAACCTGACCCGAGCGTCGATTCCCCGACCGACCGACGTGGACACGAATTTCGCGACCTGCGTGGAAGAGAAACTGAAGAGCGGATTCATCATCCCCGCCGCGCCCACGCCGACCCGCGCCAGGTCAACGCTGGCCCGGCTGGAGTTGCTCCTTGCCGACTGATCATCGCGCGCGGTATAGGGGTGACGATGGCGCGCACCGACCGGCCACGGTACATCGCGGTGGAGGGACCCATCGGCGCCGGCAAATCCAGCCTGGCGGAGATCCTGGCCGAGGCGCTCTCGGCGCGCATCATTCGCGAAAACCCCGAAGAAAATCCCTTTCTCGGGCCGTTCTACAAAGATCCCAAGCGGCACGCGATGTCAGTGCAGCTTTTCTTTCTGTTGCAGCGTTATGGCCAGCAAGCCGAGCTGTCCCAGGGTGATCTCTTCGCCCAAGGCGGCACGGTCTCGGACTATCTGTTCGCCAAGGATCGCCTGTTTGCCACGCTGAATCTCTCCGCCGACGAGATGGCCCTTTACGACCGCGTCTATCAGATGCTGAAGCCGCGCACGGTGACGCCGGATCTGGTGGTCTACCTGCAGGCGCGCACCGACGTGCTGCTGGACCGCATTCGCCGGCGCGGGCGCAGCGAGGAAAAACCGATCCGCGCCGACTACGTCGAGCAGGTGGCCCGCGCCTACGCCGAGTTCTTCTTCAACTACAACGAAGGTCCGTTGCTGATCGTCAACGCCTCGGACATCGACTTCGTCAACAACAGCGAGGACCGCGCCGAGCTGATCTCCGTCATTCGCCACACCCGGTCAGGCACCAGCCACTGGAGTCGGGGATAATCAGGCCACCATGTCGACCGCGCCCAAGCCGCCCGCCACCGCCAAGATCACCGCGCCCGCCATCCGTGCCCGCAAAGGCGGCGACAAGGTGGTGGCGCTGACCGCCTATGACGTGGTCTTTGCCCGGCTGGCCGAGCAGGCCGGCGTCGACATCGTCCTGGTCGGCGATTCGCTGGGGATGGTCGTGCAGGGGCTGAGCTCGACGCTGCCGGTGACCGTCGACGACGTCGTCTACCACACGCGGGCCGTGGCGCGCGGCGTGACCCGTGCCCACCTGGTCGCCGACATGCCCTTCATGAGCTACCAGGCCTCCGTCGAAGACGGCATGCGCGCCGCCGGTCGCCTCGTCAAAGAAGCGGGCGCCGAATCGGTCAAGGTCGAAGGCGGCGTCGAGGTGGCCGAGTTGATCCGGCGCCTGGTGCGCGCCGGAATCCCGGTGATGGGGCACGTCGGCCTCACCCCGCAGTCGATTCACCAGTTCGGCGGCTTCAAGATTCAAGGCCGCACCGAAGAGCAGCGCGCGGCCATCGTCGAAGACGCGCGCGCCGTCTGGGAAGCGGGCGCCTACGCCATGGTCATCGAAGGCGTGCCGCGTGCCCTGGCGGCGGCCATCACCCAGGCGTCGCCGGTGGTGACCATCGGGATCGGCGCCGGCCCCGACTGTGACGGGCAGGTGATGGTCATGCACGATCTGCTGGGTCTGGAACCGTCGTGGAAGCCGCGCTTCGTGCGTCGCTATGCCGAGATGGGCGCCGCCGTCGGGCAGGCCTTCGCCGCCTACGCCGAAGACGTGAGGGCCG
>JAXDMH010000602.1:0-7839 GCA_034666225.1 Myxococcales bacterium | reverse complement strand
TGTCGTCGAACCGCACCGCCGCCATCTTTGGCGACGACTGCTCGCCGTCGCTGGGACGCATCGACGATCCGACCGGCCTGGCCATTTTGCACCTGCCCTGGAAGTGGCTGGCCGAGGTCCATCGCTGGCCGGCGATCGGACACGAAGTGGGGCACGACTTTTACACCAGCGTCGCCGGCCTGGACGAGCAGCTGCTGCGGCGGCAGGGGCTCTCTGACGTCGTCGACCAGGGGGAAGTCATCAACCCTCGGCAGGCCATTGCCAGCCGCGACGTCGATCGCCTGGTGACCCACTGGCGCCACGAGCTGGTGGCCGACGCGTTCGGCGTGATGATGCTGGGCCCCGCCTTCGCGGTCACCACGGCGACGATCTTCGCGCAGCCCGACGAGCCGGGCGGGGTCCTGGTGGCGCAGACCGACGGCGACGAATACGAGGTCCATCCGCCCGGTCACATTCGCGTCGCCACGGTCTGCCGGCTGCTGGCGCGCATGGGTCATGGCGCGCTCGGCGATGCGCTCGAACAGCGCTGGCGCGAACAGCACGGTGACCCGGCCGCCATCTTCCTGCAATGTGACAGTGGGTGGCTGCGCGTCGACGACGAACCTTTCATCAAGCGCGCGGTGGCCCTCACCGCGGCCCTGTACAGCGACGGCTTCACGGCGCTGAAAGGGATCCCCCTGGCCAGCATGCCCGGGTTCGACTTCGGGCCCCGCGAGCACGAAGCCGCCTTGCGGGTCAAAGACGCGTTCCTGACCGACAAGCAGCCGCGTCCCACCGACGCGCGCTTGCTGATCGCCGGCGCGGTGCTGGCCTGGGCCCAGCGGCCCGCCGACAACGTGCGCCTGCTGCGCGCCGCCCGCATCGCCGTGGGAAGACTGCCGCTGCCGGTGCCAAGAACGCCCGACGCCGTGACCTCACCACGGCGGCCACCTTCGACGCGCGAGCTGGTCCGCGACGCCATCCTGCTTGATGTCGTATTGACGCCGAACCGGTTCTCCTCGATACGCCAACCATTCCGGCTTCGCTAGTGCACTCGCACCACGCATCGCGCCGACCCCACAGCTGGCTCAAGCAGTGGACATGACCTGGGGTTGTCTTGCACTCTCACCCCTGACAGCCACATTCCACATTCCACTTCGCCCTTGGAGACGTCTCATGCTCGGAGCCATCGGATTGGTCCTTTTGGCAGCGGTCGTTCTTCTGGTCATCATCGTGGCCACCCGACCGGACACGTTTCGCTATGAACGGCGCGCCACCATCGCCGCCCCCGCCCCGGTCATCTTCGGGCTGCTCAATGACTTTCATCAGTGGACGCGCTGGTCGCCCTGGGAGGGGCGCGATCCCAGCATGACAAGGACGCACGCCGGCGCGCCGGCGGGCAGCGGCGCCGTCTATTCGTGGGTCGGCAACTCCAAGGTCGGCGAGGGGCGCATGACCATCACCGAGAGCCTGCCCAGCCAGCGCATCGCCATCAAGCTGGAGTTCATCAAACCGTGGACCGCCACCAATCTGACCGAGTTCACCGTGAAGCCGATCAGCGGCGGCAGCGACGTCACCTGGGCCATGAGCGGCAGTTACAACTTCATGGCGAAGGCCTTTTCGCTGTTCATGAACATGGACAAGCTGATCGGCAAGGACTTTGAACAGGGATTGGCCCAGCTGAAAAGCGTCGCCGAGATGGAATCCAAAGGCACCGGCGTCATGCCCGCCGCCACCGGTCCGGGAACGCTGCGCACGTAAGGCTGCGCGCCATCGAGTCGTCGCCTTCACCCATCGTCATCCTTTACCGCGGACCGCGGCTGGTGCTGGTCGACAAACCGTCGGGCGTGGTCGTCCATCGCGGGTGGGCCGACGACGACGGTGGCGTGGTGGTGGCGCTGGGCCGGCAGCTGGGCCAACCCGTCTGGCCGGTGCACCGCCTGGATCGCGGCGCCAGCGGCGTGCTGGCCTTCGCGCTGGATCGCGACGCCGCCGCCGTCGCCGGACAGGCCTTCGCCGATGGCACCGTCGAGAAATGTTATCTGGCCCTGGTGCGTGGCCACCCGCCCCTGCACGCCATCATCGACCACCCCATCCCCGCCAAGCCCGACGGACCGCGCGTGCCGGCGGTGACGGAAATTCGTCGCCTCGGCGTCTGGGAACGGTACGCGCTGGTGGAAGCGCGCCCCCGCACCGGCCGCCTGCACCAGATTCGCCGCCACCTGAAACACATCGCCTGCCCGCTGATAGGCGACGTCAACTACGGCAAGGGCCCGCACAACCAGCTGTTCCGTGATCGCTTCGGACTGCACCGCCTGGCCCTGCACGCCTGGTCGTTGCGCCTGCCCGATCCCGACGGTGGCCCGGCCGTCGAGACGACAGCGCCTCTCACCGGTTCCTTGCTCGGCTGCCTGCAGGCCATCGGCCTTCACGCGGCGCTGCCCAAAACCGTGCATCCCTGATGGAAGACGCGGCAACCACCTCGTATCGCGGATGGCCGGCCGATGCGCGCGACGCCGTCGAGCAGGCCATCGCCGCGCACGGTGGCTGGGCGCGCTGGCGGGCCACCGACAGCATCAAGCTTGATCTTCGCTCCGCGCACGGGCGGCTGCTGACACTGAAAGGCTACCCGCGGACCTTCGGGGCGCCGCGCCAGATCGAGATCCACCCGCACCGGCGCACCACGATCTTTCACGACTACCCCGACGCCCGGCACCATGGGCTTTACGTCGACGGCGCCGTCTCGATCCGGCGCGTCGCCGACGGTGCCGTCGTCGAAAGCAGCCCCACCCATCGCGCCACCCTGCGCGGGCTGGCCAAGTACCGTCGCTGGCGGCCGATGGACGCGCTTTATTTTTTTGGCTACGCCCTGTGGCATTACCACGTCGTCCCCTTCACGCTGGGCCAGGCGGGTTTCGTGCGCATGGGCCGCGGCGCCCCCGGCGTCAACGTCACCGTCGATTTTCCTCCCGACGTTCACACGCACAGCCGGCGGCAGCGCTTCTTCTTTGGTCAGGACGGACGCATCTTCCGCCACGATTACGTGGCCGACGTGATTGGCCGCTGGGCCCGCGGCTCCCATTTCTGGCGCGCCTATCAGAACCAGAACGACCTGCCGGTCGCCCTGCACCGGCAGGTGGTGGTTCGCGTGTTCGGTCACCCGACGCCGCTCACGGTCCTCGACGTGAAACTGGCCCTCCCGGAATCAATCTGACGGTTAACGAAGTCCACCGGATCCTGACGCGTCATCGCCGGCGATCGCACAGGGCGCACAGCCCGTGCACGTCATCCGTCGTCGACTATGATGGACGGGCGAGCATGAGCAATCGTTCCTTGGTGTCCAGCTTTGTCCTTTTTTTCTTGTCGGCCTGCGGCGGAGCCCCTCTTCACAATGGTGAACGTTTCGACCTGCCCACCGCGACCTCGCTGGGCGGCGCGGTGCTCTCGGCGCCACGCGTGCAACCGATCTATTTCGCCGGCTTTCCCCATGCCGCCGAGATGGAAACCTTCATGGCGCGCCTACCGACCAGCGGTTACTGGCCGGCCGTCACCGCCGAGTACGGCGTCGGCAAGCTCACCGCCCTGCCCGGCTTCTCTCCAACGGTGACAGTGCCGGCGGCCGTGACCGCCGCCGATCTACAAAACCTGCTCGGCCAGGTGCTGACCGAGGGAGCCGCCACGCTGGGGCAGGCGCGCACCGACACGATCTATGCGCTGTTCTTCGATCCAGCCACCGCCATCAACGTCGAAAACATGACCTTGTGCGGGCAGGGTCACCCGTCGGGCTTTCACGACGAGTTGTCCATCGGAGACATCAAAGTTCCGGTGGCCGTCATCCCCACCTGCGCCACCTCCGACAGCGATTCGCGGTTGACCGGCGCGGACATCCTGATGCCGTCGATCAGCCACGAACTGGTCGAAGCCGCCACCGATCCTTACGTCCGATCGGCGCCGGCTTTTCTGGCCATCGACGACGCGCACGCCCTGTGGGCCGCGGCGCTGGGAGGCGCCGAGGTGGGCGATCTCTGCGAGAACGAACTGCCCGCCCTGATCGTCCCCGACGACATCGGCTTTCCCGTGCAGCGGATCTGGTCGAACGCCGCCGCGCGGGCCGGCACCGGTCCCTGCGTGCCGGTGCCCCCCGGCGAGGTCTATTTCAATGGCCAGGCCAACCTGCCCGACCAGGTCACGCTGAAGAGCTTGGGCGGCACCATCACCGTTCCTGCGCTGACCGCCGCCGTCGGGCAGACCGCCTCGGCCCAGGTCTCGCTGCACAGCGTTCGCGCCGCCACGACGCCGGTGGCTGTCGTCGCCATCGAGGTCGACGATCCCGGCGGCCAGATCAGCGACCACCCACAACCAGTGAAGGCGAACCTGGGCCAGACCATCACCGTGCCCATCACCTCATCGACCGACGCAAAAAGCGGCGTGGTGCCCTTGCTGATCGTCGCCAGCGACGGAAGCGCCTACCACCTCTGGGTCGGCGCGATCAACCGCCGCTGAGCTTCGCTCCTTCCGGTGGGGGCGCGCAGGGGTGGGACAGAGCCGCTGGGTCCCGCTCAGTCGCGCCTGATCATTCGCGGTCGCGTGGCGGGCGGACAGGATCCATTGACGGCGGCGTCCTTTGGGCGCAGACATTCCTGGCCTTGGTCGTGGTCGGTCCTGGTGCTGGCGGGACGGGCCGCGAGCCATCACTGGAATCGTCGAGCCTGAGCCATGCCCATACAGAACCGCGTCTTCGCCGTCATCGCCGCGTTTCCGCTGGCGATGCTGGTCGGGGTTGCCTCGCTGGGCGGGATCTTCTTTGCAGGAACGTACGCGCGGGAGACGGCCAACTGGGCGGCGCAGGGAATCGGCCAGGACTATTTCGACCTTTTCTTCGCCGTCCCGTGGCTGGCCATCAGCGCGGTCCTGGCGCTGCGCGGCTCCAGGCGGGCGCTCTTCCTGCTCGCCGGCGGGTACCTCTACACCGTCTACGAATTCGCTATCTACGCGTTCGCCGTTCACTTCAACGCCTTGTTTCCGGTTTACTGCGCGACGCTCGGCCTGTCGTTCTTCGCCCTGGCCGGCGTCGGTGCACTGCTGGTCCGTCAGAACGCGGCCAGCTGGTACGTCGAGCCGATCCCACGTCGAACGGCGGGACTGTTCCTGGTGGCCGTCGGCGTGCTGTTCGGCGTCGCCTGGCTGGGCGAGATCTTGGGGGCCATCGCCCACGGCACCGCACCGAAGTCAGTCCTCGACGCGGGCGCCGCAACCAACCCCGTGCACGTTCTAGACCTCTCGGTCGTCCTTCCCTTGTATCTGGTCGCCGGCGTCGCGCTTCTGAGACAACGGCCCATCGGCTGGCTGCTGGCGCCCGTTCTAATGAGCTTTGGCGTCCTGATGTCCGGGTCAATCGTGGCCCTGATGTTCGTCATGCGGGGGCGCGGGTTCGACGTCAGCGGGGCGGTTCTGGGAGGCATGACGGCCGTGGCGACAGCCAGCGGTGTGGTGCTGGTGCTGCTGGTCAGGCGGCTGCGTCCGTCGTCGTCGGTGCCGGCCCGGACCTAAAGCCGCAAGCGTTGGCAGCTGACGCGCGAGGTGGCGCGCAGCGTGCCTGACATCGAGAACTTCCGTCGCACAGCAGAGTTCCTGATGGACGCGCTGACCGCCGCCTAGGCGCGGCGAAGGCGGAACGCCGGTCGCCAAACAAGAGAAAGAGAGAGAACCTCCGCAACAACAGATGTCCAGAGCGGCGTGACCGCACACCGGGAAGCGCAACAGGCTTCCTGGACAACGGAAGGTTTGGTAGCGTCGACGAGCGCATGTCGGCGGCGGCGGTTCCAGAATCAGGTTCGATCCTCGTCGTCGACGACAACGTCGCCCTGGCCGAGAACATCGCCGAGATTCTGACCGAGGCCGGGCATCCCGCGATCGTGGCCATCTCGGCGGAAGCGGCCCTGGAGCGGATTCGCCAGGGCGGCGTGGTCGCCGTGGTCACGGACTATCGACTCCCGGGGCTGTCCGGCGCTGATTTGATCGCAGCCTTGCGCCGGGAGGGTATCGCCCTTCCCGTCGCCGTGATGAGCGCCTATACGGACGCGGCGGTTATCGAGCGCGCCGAGCTGTCGGGTGCGCTGGACGTGATGCCGAAACCAGTCGACATCGCGCGGCTGATGCGCATCGTGGCGATCTTTGGCGGCCGGGCCGACGTGCTGGTGGTGGACGACAACCAGGCCCTGGCTGAAAACCTGGCGGAGGCTTTCCGTTCCAAAGGCTTGACACCTGTGATCGGTTTTTCGGCGCGCCAGGCCCTGAGCCCCGCCCCGCGTCCCAGGGCCGCGCTGATTGATTTCAGGCTGCCGGATAGCAATGGTCTGGACCTGGCCAAGCGGCTGCGCGCGCGCGATCCGTCCATCCAGATCCGCCTGGTCAGCGCGTATCTGGACGAGTTGTTGACGGCGGCGGCGCAGGCTCTTCCCGACGTGCAGTGCTTGAAGAAACCCGTCGATCTCGAAGAGCTTCTGCGCTGGGCCGAGGCCGCCGTCACCGGCGCGCCTGGCTAGCGATCTGCGCATAGATTGCGTTTGGATGGGGGCGGCGCGAAAAAGCTGCGGCTGCTGAGGCGCTGTCCCGACGAGAAGCCCGATTTTGCGGCCGGCCGACTTGGGCGCATGATTTGCACTCAGGGTTTCCCGAGTCTTAACCGGGGAGTTTCGAATCGTGGAAAACAAAGCCCGCATTCTGGTGGTCGACGATGAAGCCAACGCGCGCGCCGCGCTGGTCGAGCTGTTGCGCGATGAAGGGTATCTGGTGGAATCGGCGGCCGACGGGTTCAAGGCGCTGGGCAAGCTGGAAGAGTTCGCGCCCGATCTGGTGCTGACCGACCTGAAGATGCCGGGAATGGACGGCATCGATCTGATGGGCAAGGTGCAACGGCACGATCCGGACGTGGTGGTGGTGGTGATGACGGCGTTCGGCGCTGTCGAGACAGCGGTGGGCGCCATGCGGGCCGGGGCCAGTGACTACCTGACCAAGCCGGTCAACGTCACCGAGCTGTCGCTGGTGGTCAAGCGCGAGATCGCGCAGCGCCGCCTGCGGGCCGAGGCGGGCCAGCTGCGCGAGCGTCTGGCGGAGCGCTATCGCTTTGAGAACATCATCGGCAACGCGGCGCCCATGCAGGAGGTCTTCAAGACGGTGGCGCAGGTGGCGTCATCGCGGGCCAGCGTCTTGCTCAGCGGCGAATCCGGCACCGGCAAGGAGTTGATCGCGGCGGCCATTCATCAAAGGAGCGGTCGCGCCAAGGGGCCGTTCATCAAGCTGCACTGCGCGGCCCTGGCGGAATCGCTGCTGGAGAGCGAGCTGTTCGGTCACGAGCGCGGGTCGTTCACCGGCGCGGCCGGACGGCGCGACGGCCGGTTCATGCAGGCCAACGGCGGGACGCTGTTCCTGGACGAGATCGGGGAGATCTCACCGTCGATCCAGGTCAAGCTGCTGCGTTTTCTGCAAGAGCACGAGTTCGAGCGGGTGGGCGGCAACGAGACCATCAAGGTCGACGTGCGGATCATCGCTGCCACCAACCGCGATCTGCGCCAGATGGTGGCCGACGGCAAGTTCCGCGAGGACCTTTATTACCGGCTGAACGTCATCAACATCGTCATGCCGGCGCTGCGCGACCGTCCGTCGGACGTGCCGGTGCTGGCGGCGCATTTCTTGACCAAGTTTGCCGCCGAGAACGCCAGGGCGGTGAGCGGGTTCTCCAACGACGCCCTGACCCGGCTGACCGGTTATGCCTGGCCGGGCAACGTGCGCGAGCTGGAGAATGTCATCCAGCGGGCCGTGGTCATGTGCACCGGCGAGCAGATCTCCGGCGCCGAGCTG
>JAXDMH010000601.1:0-4818 GCA_034666225.1 Myxococcales bacterium | reverse complement strand
AAGGTGCGCGCCATGTCCGGCTGGTCGATCTCGAGGCGGGCGATGTCACCGTGGTAACGGACCCGCAATTGCCGGAAACCAAGCGCGCGCAACCCGTCTTCAAACCCATCCACCTGGCGCAACCGGTCGGGCGTGATCTCCGTCCCGTAAGGAAAGCGCGACGACAGGCAAGCGAGCTGGGGCTTGTCCCAGGTGGGCAGACCCAGCTCGCGCGAAAGCTGGCGCACGTCGGCCTTGGTCAGACCCGCCTCGACCATCGGGTGGCGGGCACCCCGTTCGTTGGCCGCGGTCAGGCCCGGGCGGTGATCGCCCAGGTCGTCCAGGTTGGTCCCCAGCAAAACATCGTGAAGTTGCAACGCCGCGGCTTTCGGCTGGGCGATCTCCAGAAGCTCGGCCTTGCAGTGGTAGCAACGGTCGGTCGGATTGGCGGCGAAGCCGGGGCGTTCCATCTCGTTCGACTCGACAACCTCCAGCCGCGCGCCGATCAGGGCTGCCAGGTCGACGGCCGCCTGCCGCTCGCTTTGCGCCATGGTGATCGAGACGGCGGTCATCGCCACGCAGCGGTCACCCAGGACGTCGTGGGCCACGCGCAGCAGCAGCGTCGAATCGACTCCGCCCGAAAAACAGACCAAGGCCGACTGGTAGCCGTCGATGATGGTCTGCAGGCGGGTGTGCTTTTCGGTCAGGGCGGGCTGCATCTTTGTCACAAAGTATAAGCGACGGCGCTGGAGGCAACGGGCACCCGCTCGGCGGCAGCGGCGGCGGCGGCTACCTCGGCGGCGATGTCCAGCTTGGCTTCGGCGCGTTCGGCGTCTTGCAGGCGGGCGCGGGTCGCCGGGTGGGAAGGGACGAACAGCGAGCAGCAATCGTCGAAGGGGAGGATGGAGGTTTCGAACGTGTCGATGCGACGGGCCAGGGCGGTGGTCTCGACCTTGTCATAGGTCACCAGCGGGCGCAGCACGATGCGGCGGGCGGCGGCGTCGATGACCGCCAGGTTGTGAATGGTCTGGCTGGCCACCTGGCCCAGGTTTTCGCCGGTGACCAGGGCGTCGGCGCCCACCTGATCGCCGATGGCGTCGGCGATGCGCATCATGGCGCGCCGGTACAGGACCACCGCCAGCTCGGCCGGGCCGGCGTCGCGCAGACGTTTTTGCAGGTCGGTGAAGCCGACGACGGTCAACGAACGCACCGCCTGCCAGCGCGCCAGCGTGCGGGCCAGGGTCATCACCTTGTCTCTGGATTTTTCGCCGACGTAGGGCGGTGAATGAAAATAGACGGCGTCCAGGGCCAGACCGCGTTTGGCCGCCAGCCAGCCGGCCACCGGTGAATCGATCCCGCCGGACAGCAAGAGCATGCCGCGCCCTGCGCTGCCGACGGGCAGCCCGCCCGGGGCGGCGATGGCATCGGCGTAAACGAAGGCGGTCTCCGTGCCCACCTCGATGCCGATGGTCAGGGCCGGGTGGTGGACGTCGACGGGCAGCGCGGTCGCGGCGACAATCTCGCTGCCCACCAGGCGGGAGATTTCAGGCGAGGGGACCGGGAAGCGTTTGTCGGCGCGGCGGCTCTCCACCTTGAAGCTGGCCGGGCGGGCGCGGGTCAGCGCGCGCTGGGTTTCGGCCACGGCTGCGCGGCCGATGGCTTCCATGTCAGCCGGGACGATCGAGGCCACCGACAGCGACACCAGGCCGAACACGCGCTGGACGCGGGCGGTGGCCTCGTCGACCAGCGCCTCGTCGAGGTGCACGATGATCCGCCCGTGCGGGGCCTCGACTTTGTACCCCTGCAGGCCGTGCAGGGCGGCGCGCACGTTGTCGCGAAGGATGCCTTCGAATCGTTTGCGGTTGCCGCTTTTGAGGAAAATCTCGCCATAACGACAGAGGAGAGCGCGGCGCATGTGTGCCGCCTTTTACCGTTACCGGCGCCCCTTCGCCATGACCATCGGCGTCACCTCGGCCAGGGCGGCTTGCAAGGCGGTCACGGCGCCGTCGATGTCGCCGGCGGTGGTGTCGCGGCAAAGCGAGAAGCGCAGCACGGCCATGCGTTCGTCGACACCGATGGCCCGCAAGACGTGACTGGGCCCGCGGGCGCGTGAGGCGCAGGCCGATCCCGCCGACGCGTAGACGCCACGCGCCTCCAGGGCGTGCAGCAGCGCCTCGGCGGGTAAATCGCCCAGCGACAGCGAGCTGATGTGCGGGGCGCGCGGCGCGCCGGTCACCGTAGGGCGCGCGCCGGGTATCGCCGCGGCGATGGCCTGTTCCAGCCGATCGCGCAGGGTCTCGATGGCGCGGGCGCCGCCGCTGTCGCGGAAGGTGGCGGCGCGCGCCGCCGCGCGACCGAGGCCCACGCAGGCGGGGACGTTCTCGGTCCCGGAACGCAACCCCCGTTCCTGACGGCCACCGTCCCAGAGCGGGCGCAGGGTGACGCCGGGCCGGACCCACAGCGCGCCGATCCCTTTCGGTCCGTGGAACTTGTGCCCGGAGATGGCCACCGTGTCGGCGCCCAGGGCCGGGGCCCGGAAGGGGACAAAGCCGAAGGCCTGGACCGCGTCGACGTGCAGGTGCGGGCGGCGCTTGGCTGGCGCCGGGCCGGCTGTCGTCGCGGCGCCGCGATCCAGGCGCGCCGCCACCTCGGCCACCGGCTGCAGCGTCCCCAGTTCGTTGTTGGCCAGCATCAACGCCACCACGGCAGTGTCGGGCCGCACGGCGGCAACGATGTCGTCGGCCGCCACCACACCGTTTGCTGCCGGCGCGACCAGCGTCAGCTCCCAGCCTTGATCGCTCAAGAGCTGCGCGCTGCGCAGGACGGCCGGGTGTTCGATGGCGCTGACCACCAGGTGGCGGCCGCGCGCTCGCCCGGCGGCGCCCAGGATGCCCAGGGCATCGGCTTCGGTGCCCCCGCTGGTGAACAACACCTCGGCCGGCGTCCCGGCACCCAGAGCTTGGGCCAACGCGCCACGGGCTTCTTCGATGGCCCGGGCCGCCCCGGCGCCCAGGCCGTGGGCGGAGGCTGGATTGGCAAAATGCTCCCGGGCAGCGGCCGCCATGGCGTCCAGCACCTCGGCGGCGGGGACGGTGGAAGCGGCGTTGTCCAGGTAAATCATTGAACAATCATAGCCGGGTTCAGCCGACCCTTGGCCCGCCGTCGTTTTTTGAGGTACATCGTTAAGGTGGACATAGGCGGCCGTGCCAAGAAGATCCTGCACGCGGTCGTGTCGGAGTACCTAGCGACCGGGGAAGCGGTGGGTTCGCAAACCGTGACCCGGCGTTACGGTCTGGAGGTGTCCGCCGCCACCGTGCGCAACGTGATGGGAGAACTGGAAGACATCGGATTGCTTCGGCACGCGCACACGTCCGGTGGGCGCATCCCCACCGATCGTGGCCTGCGCTATTACGTCGATACGCTGCTGCGCGTGCGCAGCCTCAGCACCGGTGAAAAGGACGAGATTCGCGAACGGTTCACGACCACCGGTACCCCCGACGTGACGGACATGATGCAGCGGACGTCGCGGCTGTTGCGCGAGCTGAGCCACCTGACTGTGGTGGTGCAGGCCCCGCGCCCCGATACCGATACCATCGATCACGTCGAATTCGTGCGACTGCGCGACGAGCAGCTGCTGGCTGTCATCGCCACCTCCAGCGGCCAGATCCAGAACAAGCTGGTCCCCCTGGAATTTCCGATGACGCCGGCGGATCTCGACCACATCAACAATTACCTGAACAACCTGGTGGCGGGATTGACCCTGGACCAGGTGCGGGCCCGGCTGACCGCCGAGATCGAGAGCGATCGCGCCGCCCATGATCAATTGATGGCGCGCGCGCTGCAACTGGCGTCGGCGGCGGTGCCCGCCGATGTGCCGTCGGCGGTTTTTGTCGAAGGACAGTCGAACCTCCTTTCCGGGAACACGGATCTCGAGAGGGCCAAGGTCTTGCTGCGCACGCTGGAAGAGAAAGATCTTCTGGTGCGCCTGCTCGATCGGACGCTCAGCGCGCCGGGGATCTGCGTTTTCATTGGCGCCGAAGCCAACCTGGCTGACCTCACCGACATCTCGGTGGTGGCCGCTCCTTACGGGGGCGAGGGGCGGGCCCTGGGGACCATTGGGGTCATCGGCCCGTCGCGGATGAATTACTCTCGGGTGATTCCCCTGGTCGATTTCACTGCTGAAATGATATCCGACGCGCTCACCAAGCCTTGAAACCATTCCCGCCTGCGACAGAACCAAGACAAAACATGACTGATAACTCATCCGAGACCGACGCCAAGGGCGATGCACAGACCGAAGACGGCGCGAACAACGGCGCCACCGTGGCGCTGCCGCCGCCGACCACGCCTGAGGAACGGATCGCTTCCCTCATGGCTGAACGCGACGAGCTGAAAGATCGCATGCTGCGCGTCGCGGCCGAGTTCGACAACTGGAAGAAGCGCGCCCGCAAGGAGCAGACCGAAGGCGAAGCGCGTATTCGCGAGGGCGTGTTGAAGGATCTGCTGGAGGTGGCCGACAACCTGGACCGCGCGGTCAGCGCCCAGGCCACCAAGGCGGGCGACGGGCAGGTGGACGCCGCCGCGCTGCTGAAGGGGGTCGAGCTGGTGCGACGGCTGTTTCAGCAAAAGCTGGAGCGGTACGACGTCAAGCCGTTCGAAGCCAAGGGCCAGCCGTTCGACCCCAAGGTGCACGAGGCCATCTCCAAGGTGGCGTCGCCGGACGTGCCGGCCGGCGCTGTGGCCAGCGAATTTGCGAAGGGTTATCGCATCGGCGACCGGTTGTTGCGCCCGGCCATGGTGGCGGTGTCGACGGGACCTGCTGGGACGAATGCGGAGGCG
>JAXDMH010000600.1:0-2525 GCA_034666225.1 Myxococcales bacterium | reverse complement strand
GCGTTGACCCGCGTCGACGAGATGGTCTCCCTTCCGTTCTCGACCACGCGATGCAGGCCGCCCTCGACGACGTCGGTGATCTCGACGATGTGCGGGTTGTTGATGCGGTTGACCGCCATCGCCTCGGCGAACAGGCGTTTGACCGCTTCCGAACGGCCGGCGTGCTCGGCGGCCAACGTCTTCATGGCGGCGCGTCGACCGATCCGCTCGTGCTCGGCTTCGAAGACCCGGCCGGTGGTGCCCTGACCCAGAAGGCGCAACAGTCGGTAGGAGCCGATCCGGTTTCCCGGTTTTGGCTCAGACGCCAGACGCTCGCGCGACAGGCGCTCCTGCAGACTCTCCGGTTCCGCAGGCACTCCCGGAATGGTGCCGCTCATTCCGCAAAAGGATCGATCGTCCCCGCCGGAGAGTCCAGAGCCGATCGAGTCTCCCCCGTCCCCCCGAGACGCAAGCGCCGCCGGCGCGCCGCCGGCTCGGCGGTGATCGGCTCTAACCGCACGGCGATGGTGGCATCGGCCTTGGTTCCAAACCGTCGTTCCACGGGCCGATACCCGGCTTTTTGCAGGCGAATCTGCTGATCGCCGCCCGGGGGCACGGTCATTCGATAGGGCGTCACCCCCAGGCGCTGGCCCGATGGGTCCAGGACGTCCGCGCCGGTCGGGTCGGATTCCAGGACAATGGTGGCCAGCTGGAGCGCTGGCTGGGCGCCGGCCGCCGGTTGATCCGCCTTGGCGACCGTTGACGCCGCGGCCACGGTGCGGACGGGGTCGCGTTTTCCCAGCACCACGGCACCGGTGAACATCGTCGCCGCCATGGCCGCCACGGCCAGCGGCTTCCAGGCGCGCGAACGGTTGTCGCTGGCCCGCAGCAAAAGCCCGGTGTTGGGCGTGGTGCGGGAGGCGGCCCGGCGCGCGCCCGTGAAGGCGCCGCTGTCGGTCAGGCCGCGCCCGATGGCGCGCGCCAGCGATTCGGCAAAGGCCAGCGCCGTCGGTGGGCGATCAGCCGGCGATTTGGCCAGGGCGCGCAGCACGGCGTCGTCCAGCGCCGCGGGGATGATGGGCGCGATCTGGCGCAGCGCCGTCGGTTGCTTGTGGATCTGCGCCGACAGCACCTCGGCCTGGGTCCGTCCGCGAAAGACATGCTGGCGGGTCAACATCTCGTACGCCACGCAGCCCAGCGAGTAAATGTCCGACCGTCCGTCGATCGGCTGCCCGCGGGCTTGCTCGGGCGACATGTACTCGGGGGTTCCGAGAACGGCGCCCTCCACGGTCATGCGGCCGTCGGGGCGGTCCAGCTTGGCCACGCCAAAATCGAAGATCTTCACGAAATCCCTGACGCCGCTCTTCTCGGCCAGGAAGATGTTCTCCGGTTTGACGTCACGGTGGACGATGTCGCGGGTGTGGGTGGCGTGCAGGCCGGACGCGATCTGCTCCAGGATCAAGACCGCCCGTTCGATGGTCATGGGCGCGCTGTCGCGACGATGGACGGCGTCGTGCAGATCCTCGCCGCGCAGGTATTCCATCACGAAGTAAATGTCGCGACCGGTTTCAACGAAGTCATAGACCTCGATGACGTGCGGATGGCGGACGGTGTTGGCGGCCCGGGCCTCGTGAAAGAAACGGTTGATGAGGCCGGTCTCGGCGGTCAGATCCCGCTGCAGCATCTTGATGGCCACCGTGCGCCCCAGCTTGCGGTGAACAGCGCGATAGACGGCGCCCATCCCGCCCTCGCCGATGCGCTGGATCAGACGGTAGCTGCCGATGTCGGCCACGCTGGGATCGTCGGGGCCCAGCGCGCGTCGATCGGTCGGACAGACCGCGACCGTGCTGTCAAAGCGCGTTCCGCAGACTTCGCAACGCCGGGTCAGCGAGCTTGGTTCCATCTTATGGACGGGCCTCGCCGATGAATCTAAGTTCGAACTGGATGGCGGCATCGTTCGAAACGGCGATACCGGGCGGCTTTCGTCGAACCTCGACATGGCCACCGTCGACGGCGGCCATCCGTGTCCGCGACCAGCTGGTCGCCGCCGCGCACGGCCGGCCCGAGCACGTCGTGCGCGGTTTGGCGAGCTTGCGCCACTGGCGCTGCCTGTTGCCGCTGCTGCAAGGCCCGTGGTTCGGCGAGCTGGCCCGGGCGTCGGGGGCGGCCCGCTGGACGATCGAAAGAAAACTCACCATCCTGGGAACACCCCTCATCTCGATCGCCGAGGCCCAGGCGGCGCCGGTTGGCACGCCGGTCAGACTGAACGGAGTCGTCCGTTTCCTTCGAATTCCCGGAGGCGCTCCTTTATCCGACATTGGACCCATTTGGGAGAATAGTACGCAGGGCGTACCGGCGGCAGGTCTTTTCATTGAAGAAGGACATGACTTCCTGCTCGATTCGGGCGCCGGGACCATCGCCGGCAGCGTCGCCGTGTTGTCGCAGGGCGGCCAGCTGATCGATGGGGACCGGGTGGAGGAGGGGGATTCGGTCGAAATCCTGGGCTTCGTCGACCGGGTTGTCGACCCCGCAGCCCCGCCTGCGGC
>JAXDMH010000599.1:0-6564 GCA_034666225.1 Myxococcales bacterium | reverse complement strand
CCGCCGTCACGATCGTGGGCCTTCCTTGATAGGTCGTCGCCGCGCTCAGCCGCCCCTAAAGGTTTGGCGGCCAAGGGACGAACCTTGGTGGGGGGACATCCATCCGCCTCCCCACCCCACCACACATGCCCATCAGCGCCATCGAGGCCGCCGCCCGTGAATCAGCCGCCAAGAATGATCCCGCCCTGGCGGTCAGCGCCGCGGTGGCCGAACGCCTGGCCAGCGGCGCCTTCGAGGTTCCGCTGCTGCCGCAGGTGGCCAGCCAGGTCAGCATCCTGGCCAGCAGCGCCGACGCCGACGCCGCGCGCCTGTCGGCGCTGATTCACCGCGATCCGGTGCTGGCGGGACACGTCCTGCGCATCGCCAACTCGCCGGCGTACATGCCCCGCATGCCGATCGTGTCGCTGCAACAGGCGGTGGCGCGCCTTGGTCTATCGGTGGTCGGCGAGATCGCCTTCGCCGCCTCCGTGCAAAGCGGTGTCTTTCGCGTCCCCGGATACGAGTCGGTGCTCAAGCAGCTGTGGCGGCACGCGCTGGCCTCGGGCGCCTTCGCCAAGGAGATCGCCCGCGCCCGCCGTTCCAACGTCGAGAGCGCGTTTCTCTGCGGCCTTCTGCACGCCGTCGGGCGGCCGGCGATGTTGCAGCTGTGCACCGACGCCGCCAAGGCCTTGCGGGTCACCTTGACACCGGCGCGCGTCTTTTCGCTGCTGGACGACGGACACGTCGAGGTCGGCGTGCTGATCGCCGAAAAGTGGGGGCTGCCCAAACCGGTCTGCGCCGCCGTGGCGCACTATCGCGACTATCGTCGGGCCGCTGGCTTTGAACACGACGCCATGATCACCAACCTGGCCGATCGCCTGGCCACCTATCTGACCGTGGCCGGCGCCTTCGACGAGACCACGGTGCGCGACCACGCCGTGTTCGCGGATCTCAACCTTTACCCCGACGACGTGACCGCACTGCTGGCCAAGAAGGAAAGCGTCGCGCGCACCGTCGACGCCATGACGGTATGAGCGCCACCGCCGCCACGATGGCCGTCTTCGACGTCCTGGTCATCGGCAGCGGACCGGCCGGACAGAAAGCGGCCATTCAGGCCCGCAAGGCCGGAAGGCGCGTCGCCATCGTCGAGCAAGAGCGTGGCGCCGGCGGGATGTGCGTCCAGCGCGGGACAATCCCCAGCAAGACGCTGCGCGAGACCGCGCTGTCGCTGTCGCGCCTGCGCCGCGGCGCCGAGATGCTGGATTTCAAGCTGCGCCCCGATCTGGAGGTGTCGTCGCTGATGACCCGCCTGGACCAGGTGGTGAAGGCCAACATCGCGTACATCGGCCGTCAGCTGGAACGCAACGACATCCACCTCATTCATGGCCGGGCCCGCTTTATGAGCGATCACGTGCTGGAGGTGCTGGCCGTCGACGGCAGCAAGACCCGGGTCAGCGCCGACGTCATCATGATCGCCGCCGGTTCGCGCCCGCGCACGCCGCCGGAGATCCCCGTCGATCACGAGAACATTCTGGACAGCGATTCGATCCTGTCGATGCTGTACCTGCCACAGTCGCTGACGGTGCTGGGCGGCGGGGTCATCGCCTGCGAGTACGCGTCGATCTTCGCCCACCTGGGCGTGCGGGTGACGATGATCGATCGAACGCCGCGCCCGCTGGCCTTCATGGATGGCGAGCTGGTGGGCAAATTCGTCGAGGCCTTCGAGCGCAACGGCGGACGTTATCTGGGCGGGCAGACCATCGGCTCCGTCGAATGGGACGGCATCTCCAAGGTCACCACCCGCCTTGGCAACGGCGAGACAGTGGAGAGCGACAAGATGCTGGTGGCGCTGGGCCGCGTGGCCGCCGTCGACGGCCTGGACCTGGCGGCCGCCGGGTTGGCCCCCACGGCGCGTGGCCTGCTGGCCGTCGACGAGCACTGCCGGACCGCCGTGCCGCACATCTATGCCATCGGCGACGTGATCGGACCACCGTCGCTGGCAGCGACCGCGATGGAACAGGGGCGGCGCGCCGCCCGCCACGCCCTGGGCCTGGGCCCCGGCGCCTCCGGCGAGGCGATCCCCATCGGCATCTACACCATCCCCGAGATGGCCAGCGTCGGCCTGGGCGCCGAGGAGGCGGAGAAACGAATGCCGGGGGCCATCATCGGGCGGGCGCGTTTCGACGAGGTGGCGCGCGGACAGATCTCGGGCATTCAGGACGGCCTGCTGAAGCTGGTGACGGATCCGCGCGGCGAAAAACTGCTGGGCGTCCACATCGTCGGCGAAGGCGCCACCGAGCTGATCCACGTCGGGCAGATGGCGCTGCTGGGCGCAGGCAACGTCGACACGTTCGTCGAGAACATCTTCAACTTTCCGACGCTGGCGGAGGCCTATCGGGTGGCGGCGCTGGACGTCTGGGAGAAGCGCGGCGGCGGGTAGTCGCCGCTCCACTCCTTCCGGCGAGGGCGGGGAGGGTGGGGCAGAGCCTCGACGGGGACGCGGCCCTCACGCGGCCGCGGTGAGGTGAACGGGGATAGATGCGTGCTTGGTCGGCTGGCGTCGTAGCGCCTTGAAATAGATCCAGCGGCCGCACGGGGGCCGCTTGAACCTTCCGCTGGCAACCTGCCCTGCGGGGCGGACCCCTCCGGGCAGGAGCGCTCCAGGACACCCCGCCGAGACTCTGCCCCACCCTCCCCGCGCCTTGATGCCTGCATCCATTCCGCTACGGACACTGCGGATGACGGACCTTCGAGCGACTTTTGTCTCCTCTGGGTTTCGACCGACAGTCTGCGACGCCTGCCCCGAGCGAGCCGACGTAGCGTGGCCGGGTGGCGCGGAAGGAAGGGGCCACAGCGGGACGGTTCGTCGGGGCCGTTGTCCCTCTGCGCTTAGGATACACAACACGCGATCTCTAGAATCTCGAACGCGGCCCCGGCGAAGCGGCCCGATGGGGAAGGTTTCCTGCAGCGACAGGACCCGCCCACGCGGAGGAGGCGGACGCGCAAAGTCCACCTCAACTCTTGCTACTTTAAACCGAGTTGTGCGCGCGTCACTCCAGCGTGTATTCGAACGCATACGAATGTTTGCCGTCGGTGATGTCGATCGTCATCGCCCCCGCTAGCCCCTTCAGCCCCGCCGTTCCCGAATCCGGAACCACGGTAACGGACAAGGACGGGCGGCCGCGATCCATCGTGCCGCTGTGCTGCAGGACGAAGCTGCCCACGCGGCCGTGCAACCTTCCGAAGACGCGTTCAATGGCCACATAACCGGCCGAGCCTTTGACCGGGGTCATCGCGCTGAGCATCTCGACGCTGCCGGAACCTTCCAGGTCGCCTTGAAATCGCTTGGTGATGGCGATCCGGGACAGGGTGACGCCCTCCCCGCTGTCGTAGGGGGGCTGGGAATTCATGGTGACTTCAAAGGTTCCGGCGGCGCGCATGGATTGACCTCTTGGTTTTCCCGATTTGGTTTTTAGATTCAGAACATGCCTAGAACAATCAGTGAATCGGAAAAACGGCGCAGACTAAAGGATCTCATCGCGGACTTTGACACCGCCATGCTGGTGACGCGAACGCCCGACGGCATCTTGCGGTCTCGTCCGCTGGCCATCGCGCGCAGCCAGGGAGACAGCGCGCTGTACTTCTCGACGGCGATTGGCTCGACCAAAGTCAACGACCTTTCCTGCGATCCACACGTCAACGTCACCATGCAGGACCGACGGCGTTTCATCTCGCTGAGCGGCATCGCCCACGTCGAGGTCGACCGCGAGCTGGTGAAGAGTTTGTGGCTGGAATCATGGCGGATCTGGTTCCCGCAGGGCTGGAAGGATCCTTCGCTGGCCATCCTGGTCGTCGAACCGACGGAAGCGACCTACTGGGACATGAGCGGCGCCGAGGGCCTCCGTTATCTCTTCGAAAGCGCCAAGGCCTATGTCACGGGGACGCGGCCCGACTCCGACAACGACCAGCTGCACATGGCGCACGTGAAACTGTCGCAGTCAGCGCATTTTCCGGTCGCCGCTGCCCGGCGATACTAGGATCACCACCGCCGACGACAGAAGGCCGCCGCCGCTGGTCAAGCGGACGGCGGCCTCGTCTTGTCGGGACCGTTGGGCCTACTCGTCCTGATCCTCGTCGTCGGCGGCGGACGAGTCGATCTTGCGCGCGGTATCGTTCTTGATCTGGCCAACTTTTTCGCGAACGGCGCCTTTGATCCGTTCCACCGTCCCCTCGGCCTGCGTCTCCTTGTTGCCAGTGATCGCGCCGGCCGCCTCCTTGGCGCGACCCTTGAGATTCTCCACCTTTCCCCTGACCTGATCTTTGTTCATGGGCGTCTCCTTGGCGTTGTTGGACAGCTCCGAAATTGGCCATGCAATCGCGCCCGTCAAGCCGCCCCGCCGCCATGGTCGGACCTGTTACTGGCCTGTAACGGCGGCAGAGCGCCGTTACCAAGAACCGCATCCACGATGACTGTTTTTCGGTCGTCCGCCGCGTTTTCTCGGGCTGCTCCAGGTGGCACGCGACTTGTAGTCGGAAGCAGCATGCGAATCGTCACCAGTGACCTCGAAGTTGGAGGTGGTCAGGAAGTCACGGACTTACCGCGCGAGCGAAGGGCGCAGCCGGCCAAGTCGGCGTCGATTCCGGTCGGCCGATTCATGGACGGCCCGGCCGTCCGGGTTCCCTCGCATATGACGGTCAAAGGGGCTCGTCAGATCGCCGCCCTCAAGCGCGTGAACCACCTCCTGGCCAGCGAAGGCTCGCGCGTGGTGGGCCTGCTCAGCAGCGACGATCTGTCGCTGGCGCCCGACACCGATCCGGTCTGGAAGTGGATGCGCCAATCGCTGAAAGGCGTGTCGCCCGATATGGATGCCTACGCGGCCCTGGAGGCAATGGAGCGCGGCCGCACGTCGTTCCTGCTGGTCAGCGCCGGCGTTCTGGTGCTGGGCATCGTGACGGAAGCGCGCCTGCGATCGGCGTTGTTCGGCCATCAGGGCGCTCCCTCGCAGGCGGCCTAGTGGTCGGCCCGAAGAATCGCAAGAATCGAACGGCCCGCGCGTGAAAAAAGGTTGCACCGGCCGGTCGCCGGACGCATCTTCCGACGGGTTCGCAGAAGCTGTGGGCCGGGGATCTTTCAATGGGCAACGGACAAAGGGGCTGACATGAGCACCGCGACCAACAAAGACGGTTCTTTCCTGACGGATGTCAAAGAGTTGCGTCGCCGCGCGCGACAGCACATCGAGAACGGCGCGGTCACCGAGGGTTACCGCGGCGATCGCGACACGGTGATTCGCCTGCTGATCGTGGCGTTGGCCACCGAGAGTGTCTGCGTGCTGCGAGTCCAGCGCCATTACTTCATGGCCAGCGGCATCCACGCCCAGGCGGTGTCGCAGGAATTTCTGGAGCACGCCAATGAGGAACAGGGGCACGCCGACCAGCTCGCCGAGCGCATCACCCAGCTGGGTGGAGCCCCCAATTTCAGCCCCGAGGGGATGCTGAACCGCAGCCACTCTGAATATGTCGAAGGACAGAACCTGGTCGAGATGCTGCGCGAGGATCTGGTGGCCGAACGCGTCGCCATCGATTCGTACGGCGAGATGATCCGTTACGTCGGCGAAAACGACTCCACCACCCGCCGCATGCTGGAAGGCATCCTGGCCGTGGAAGAAGAGCACGCCGAGGATCTGAAGACGCTGCTGGAGACCCTGAAGTAGTCGGCCCTCCGCCGCTGGGCGCCCGGCGCGATCGCGATATAGTCGCCGCGTGCGCCTGCACCTGGTCGACGGCACGTACGAACTTTTTCGCGCTCACTATTCCAAGCGTCCGGAGCACCGCGCGCCCGGCGGCTGGGACGCCAAGGCCACCGTCGGCGTGGTGTCGTCGATCCTGTCGCTGCTGCACGAAGCGGAGGAAGCGGTCACCCACCTGGCGGTCGCCTTCGACAACCCCATTCGGTCTTTCCGCAACGATCTGTTTCCCGACTACAAGAGCGACGAGGGCGTCGAGCCGGCGCTGCGTGCCCAGTTCGACACCGTCGAAGAAGGGGTGGCGGCCCTGGGCGTCACCGTCTGGTCGATGCGCGACTATGAAGCCGATGACGCCCTGGCCACCGGCGCGCGCCGTTTTCGCGACCAGGTCGACCAGGTGCGCATCCTGACCCCGGACAAGGACCTGGGGCAGTGTCTGCTGGGCCAGCGCGTGGTTCAGATCGACCGCCGGCAAAAAAAATTCACCGACGAGCCCGCCTTCCGGGCCCAGCGCGGGTTCGGTCCCGCCAGCATGCCGGATTTTCTGGCGCTGACCGGCGACACCGCCGACGGCATCCCCGGGCTTCGCGGTTTTGGCGAGACCAGCGCCGGCGTGTTGCTGGGCGCCTATGAACACCTGGAACAGATTCCGGCGTTCCCGTCGCAATGGACCGTCAAACCACGCGGCGCCCTGCAACTGGCGGCGACCCTGGCCCAGCACCGGGACGAGGTCTTGATGTACCGCTAACTGGCCACGCTGGTAGACGAAGTCCCCCTGCCCCAGACGCTATCGCTGGTCGACCTTCATTTCCAGGGCGTCCCGCGCGCGTCCTTCGAAGCC
>JAXDMH010000598.1:0-2902 GCA_034666225.1 Myxococcales bacterium | reverse complement strand
AGCTGCGCAGGCCGGACGGACGCATCGTCGGTGCGCGCCCGCTGGACACACGGTTCGGGTGCGCCGCTCTGGCGGCGGCCGCCGCCGTCGTCGTGGTGGCCTGGGAAAGCGACGTTCACCCGGAGTTCTTGCAGCGTCTCCCCGCGCCGCCGCCCGCCCCGCCCGAAGCCGACGCATCGATCAAAGTCGCGCCGACCCCCGCGCCATCGGCCGCGCCCGTCGAGCGGGCGGCTTTCGATGTCGGCCTGGGGCTGGCCGGATCGCTGGCGCCGTCGTCGACAAACGGCGCCGATCCAGCCTGGGGAGGGCTGCTGATCGCCTCCTGGCTGCCGACGCCGCGTCCGGTCGGCGTGCGGTTGGCGGCGCAGGCCGGCAGCGAGCGCCAGCTGGCCCTTTCATCGGGTGACGTTCGCTGGCGTCGGGTGACGGTGGCGCTGGGCGCGCAGTACCGGATCACCTGGCGCGACGGGCAGTGGCTGGCCGACGTCCATGCGGACGCCGTGGGCAGCTGGGTCAGCACCCGAGGCGTCGGGTTCGCCACCAATCGCTCTGACAGCGCGCCCGAACCGGGGGCGGGCGCCGGGATCAGGCTGGCCATGCGCCGCGGGATGGTGGTGCCCTGGCTGGATCTGGCGGGCAGCGGTTCGTTTCGACGCCAGGTCGTCTTCGAGGCGCCGTCGATGACCTCTGCCGTGCTGCCGCGTCTGGAAACGACGTTGGCCCTGGGCGTCAGCATCTTCATAGGTCGTCGTTGAGATCTGGAACCCTCTGACCGGCCCGGCGCCCAAGGAAATTTGTAAGGTTTTCGCCCGGGCCGCCACTGAGACCTTGACCCCTGATGTCAGCACCGCGAATCCGTTCCCGTGCTCCCGCCGCGCAGCCGGCAGCGGATCTCGCCTATGCCGCTCAAACTCAATCGCCGCCCAGCCTGACCGCATTGGAGAAGCCGCCCGATCTCGCGACGCTGTATCGCCAGAACGCCGGTAAGGTCGCCCGCTGGGCCGGTCGCCTCAATGGTCCCGAGGGCGACCTGGAAGACATCGTTCAGGAGGTCTTCATCATCGCCCAGCGCGGTCTGCCGCAGTGGCGAGGCGACGCCAAGATCACCACCTGGCTTTATGAGATCACCTTGCGCGTGGTTCGCGATCGCCGGCGTTATGCCAAATGGCGCCGCTGGCTGTTCGGTCGCCGCGAGCCGGGAGCGGTCACCGCCTGGCGAGACGAGCTGGCCAACATTCCCGCTGAACAACCGGGGCCGCTGGAGCTGCTGGTCCGGCGCGAATCCGCCGAGACGCTGTACCGGATCCTGGACGGCATGGCGGACAGATATCGAACGGTGCTGGTCCTGTTCGAACTGGAGGGACTGAGCGGAGAGGAGATCGCCAAGGTGACGGGCATGTCCCTGGCGAACGTCTGGATCCGGCTGTTTCGCGCCCGGAAAAAGTTCATGCAGGGTTTCTTGGCCTGGGAACGGAGGCGAAAACAATGAAACCGAAAACATCTTCCCAGACGGTCGGCTTTGAACGCCCCGCCCGCTGGTTGACGCGCCCCCCAATCGGCGCCGACGCCAATGCCAGCGCCAGCGCCAGCGAACAGGATCGCGCCGCCCAGCTGCTGCGCGCCGGTGACTGGCAGCCGGTTCTGGATCCCGCCGCGCGCGCCCGCGTGTTCGAACAGGTGCGGGCGGCTTCGCGCGGGCGCGCCCGCCGGCGACCGACGCTGACCTGGGCCTTTGCCGCCGCCATCGTTCTCACCAGCGCCGGGCTGATCGCATCGGCCACCGTCGGGCACTGGCCCCGTCTGTTTTCACCGACGGTGACACCCATCCCGTCGCCGGCGGCGCCGACGCAGAAAATAAGAGCCGCGAAAGGCACGCCCGCGCCCGTCCCCGCCAGCGAACCGGCGATGGTTCCCCTGCCGCCGCCCGCCGTCAGCAACCCGCGTCCGGTGGTGGCGGCCCGGTTGCCGACCCCGAAACCGCACAGCACGCTGTCCGAGGAAAGCCAGCTTCTGGGGCAGGCCATGGTCCAGCTGCGCCAGCAGCGCGACGCCCAGGCGGCGCTGGCCGCGCTGGATCAGTACGCGGCGCGTTTTCCGCGCGGGACGTTGAAACGGGAAGCGACCATTGCCCGGGTTGACGCCTTGTTGATGCTGAAGCGCGATCGCGGCGCCCTGGCGTTGCTGAAGCAACTTGATCTGCAAGCACAACAGCGCGATCAAGAGCTGCGGGTCATTCGCGGCGAACTGTCCGCCAGCGAGAATTGCACGATGGCGATCGCCGATTTTGATCGCGTCCTGACGGAATCGCCCGATCCGACGCTGATTCAGCGGGCGCTGTACGGCCGCGCCGGTTGTCGCCTGCGACGCGGTGACAGCGCCGGGGCCACGCGCGATCTGGAGCAATACCTGCAGCAATTTCCCCACGGCCGTTTTGCAACAGAGGCCAGGCAGGCGCGCGCTGATCACGAGAGTCAGCAAAAAAACAAACCGTAAGGTTTTGAAAGATCCGGCCACATAGGGTGATGATCACTCTTCCCAAAAACAGACTGGCCCGGCCGACGCTGGCGATTGTTGCGCTGGGCGCGGTCGAGTTGTTCGTCGGTGGCGCCTGCTCGGACGCCATGCACGAAGTGGGCATCAACCCGATGCCGGACGCCGGAGCCGACAGCGCGCCGCCCAGTCCACCGGTGACGATCCCCGCCGACGACCTGGCCAAGCGTCTGGCCAAGCTGATCTGGAACACCACCCCGGACGCGGCGCTGACCGCCAGCGCGACGATGGCCAGGACCCAGGCGGACGTGGGAGCGCTGGCGCGCCAGATGCTGCAAGACGGCCGGGCCCGCGCCGGCGTGGGCGCCTTCTATCGCTGGTGGCTGAACCTGGACATGGTTTCCATGGTCAT
>JAXDMH010000597.1:0-9415 GCA_034666225.1 Myxococcales bacterium | reverse complement strand
CCTCCGCCGCGGTGACCACCGCGCTGGGACGGGCGGCGCGCGCTCACAACAGCGCCGGCGTTGTCCAACCGCCGGCCCGGCCGCCCGCCGCCCAGCTCACGCTCGACGACGGTCGCGCCAGCACCTTGCATGACGTGCTGGTCAACCGGGTCACGGCGTTGCAGCTCGTCTTCACGCGCTGCCGGGCCACCTGTCCCATTCAAGGAGCGCTGTTTGGCCGCGCCGTTCGCGCCGTCGGCGATCGTCTGAATGAGGCCCAATGGCTGTCGCTCAGCATCGATCCGACCTTCGATGATCCGCCCGCGCTGCGCGCCTGGCTGGCCCGCTTTGGCGTCTTCCCGCGCTGGCGCGCCGCTCGACCGGCGCCGACCGATCTGGCGGCGCTGTTTGATTTCCTGAACGCTCGGAACGGTGGCGCCGACAACCACACGGCGCAGGTCTACTTCTTTGACCGCGCCGGCGCCCTGGCCATGCGGAGCATCGACTTCCCGCCCGTCGAGACCATCGTGCGGCTGATGCACGGTCTGGCCGCCCGCTGATAGCGCGTTATCGCGCACCGCCCAAGGACCGGCGAAACGACTGGAAACAGAAGCTGTGAGGACAACCGTCGCCCATATCGGCGATGTTGCCCCCGCCTGCCTACATCTCCTCTCCCTGAAACTGCGGGAAAATCACAATGTAGGCGCTTGCAGTCGTACTCATCCTGGTTACAAACTTATGGGTGAATACTGAGGCAGCGCCGGTGGGGCCAGTCCTGGTCGTCGACGACGACTTTTCAATCCGCGAGGCGGTGGGCGAATTGCTGGAAGACGCCGGCTATCAGGTTCAGCTAGCCGAGAACGGCGCTGTCGCGCTGGCAGCGGTGCGCCGCCAGGCAAAGCCCGCCCTGCTGTTGCTGGACATGATGATGCCCGTGATGAGCGGCTTCGAGTTGCTGGAGTTGCTGGAAGATGGCGACGTCGATCTCAATCAGGTTCCCATCGTTGTCCTGTCGGCGTTCAGCGCGCCGCTGGGACCGGCCGGCGCAAAGGGCGGCGTCAAAGCTTGCCTGTGCAAGCCAGTCAAGGCCGCGCTCCTTCTGGAGACGGTGCGAACTTGCTGTCGTCGGACTGTGGGCAGCGAGCCCGCCGCCTAGTTCACCTCCCGCGAGATAGCGATCGCGATGTGTCTCCCGGCGCCCTGACCGCAGAGGCCGCGCGTGGCGAATTTGCTGATGGCAGGCTGCTCGGCGCCCTGCTGGCCGCCGCCGGGGATGGCCTCTCTCAGGGGGCGGGAAAGGAAGAACAGCGCCAATCGGCAATGCGCCATCAAGCTTTTCGCGAGCTGGGACTGGCCATCGGACTTTCCGCCGCCACGCTGGAACCGGCGCCGCCCCGATGACGCCTTTGTTTCCGATGGCCTCGAAAAGCACGTCTTTTTGGCTCGATTTGCGACACCACCGGTCGCCCAGCTGGATCGACCAGGGCGATATCAACCAGGTCATGCTGGCGACGGCCTTGCTCCCCGACGGATTTATGGTTTTGTTGTCACAAAACCATAAGCGGCTGGCGGGTGCTGGTCGTGGTAACAAGGACGAATAATGACGCCGCAGGATGATGACAGCCGATACGACGGGCTGAGGGTCTTCT
Source organism: Myxococcales bacterium (assembly GCA_034666225.1). Classification (GTDB taxonomy): domain Bacteria; phylum Myxococcota_A; class Polyangia; order Fen-1088; family Fen-1088; genus DATKEU01. The sequence goes on along the minus strand of JAXDMH010000597.1, from coordinate 7,787 downwards.
CAGCCACCACCGTCGGGCGTCGTGAGAAATTGGGGGACGACATCACCGCCTGGCTGAAGGCCCATCCGGATCATGTTCCGGTGAACACCATCGTGCTGCAGTCGTCGGACGCGCGCTTTCACTGCCTGACCGTGGTGCTGTTCTGGCGCACGCAACAACCGACCAGCGGGGGCTAGCCGCTGGCCGGTAAGCAACGGGACGCTAACTAAGGGATAACGATCGAGCCGCCGGTGCCAGGTGCGCCGCCGGTGCCAGGAGCCGAGCCGCTGGTGCCGTGGTCGTCGCCCGAGCCGCCGGTGCCCGGTGCACCACCCGAGCCCGTGCCCATACCCGGCGGCGTGCACGTCACCTCGTGCTTGCAGATCCCGACGTAATCACCGTGGTGTTGAATGTGGTGGGGCACCGCCGGGTTGCCGACGCAGATGGTGTGCGCGTTGGCCGGATTGCCGGGCGGGATATGGCAGATCGTCGTCTTCTTGGTGTCCTGGGGATCGCACGCGTGAAGATCGGCGTTGTGTTCGATGGTGCCGTCGTCAAGGTGGCAGGCGGCCAGGATGGCCTCACGCTGCGCCGAGGCCGTGTCATCGGGGGGCGTGTCACATCCGCCCCCAAGGCCGAGACCGAGAACGCCGGCCAGAGCGAACGCGCAAGAGGAAGAAAGATAGAAACCTCGGCTCATGGGTCCTCCTTGAATGATTGCAGCGCCAGGTGGACGCTCCGACTTGCCGCCGCTCGCCTGGACGAAGACTGACCATTGCCAGGGACATGCCACCGCCGGCGCGTTGTGGTTCCGCCGATCACATCTGCGCTTTCGTACCGATCGGTACAGGTGCCTGTACCCCGCAGGTCATACCCGCCAGCCCAACACGCTGGAGGATCGATCTGACGGGGAACGGCTCGCTGCCGCTCGCGCTCCCCGGTCCCCTTCGCTCAGCGCAGCAAAGCTGCGCTGCGCTGCACCCGGTTCTTTGGGTGCGAGTTTTCAAGTTCAGGAGGCCGGGCTTTACCCGGCCGGCTCACCTTGCGAGAAGCGCTGGGGAGAGCCCGCGAGAGGGGCCAGCAGGCCCCTTTCGCGAAGCGAGCTAGCGAACCATAGGGCCCGCGCCCAGCGTGAACGTGAAGGTGGCGCCGCCGTCGACCTTGCCTTCGCCCCAGACCTGACCGTGGTGCCGGCGAACCACGCGCTGGACGGTGGCCAGGCCGATGCCGGTTCCCTCGAACTCGCTGGTCGCGTGAAAACGCTGGAAGGCGCCGAACAGCCGCTTGGCGTGGGCCATGTCGAAACCGGCGCCGTTGTCGCTGACAAAGTAACGGGGGACTGCGCCGCGCTCCTTGTATCCGAAGCTGATCTGGGCTGCCTTGCGCTGGGAGGTGAATTTCCAGGCGTTGCCGAGGAGATTCTCCAGAAGGACGTTCAGAAGGCCGGCGTCGCCGCTGGCGTGAACGCCCTCTTCGATGACGAACGTGGTGTCGCGATCGGGCGCAGTGGCCCGCAGACCATCGGCGATGCGATGGGCCAGCGCTGACAGATCGACGTCGGCGCAATGAAGCTCGGTGCGGCTGATCCGCGACAGCGACAGCAGGTCTTCGATCAGGTGCGCCATGTGCCGGGCCCCATCGCGCACACGCTGCAGGTATTTTTTGCCCTCTTCGCCGAGGGCGTCGCCGAAATCTTCCAGGACGATCTGACTGAAGCCGTCGATGCTGCGCAGAGGCGCCCGCAGATCGTGAGAGACCGAGTAGTTGAACGCCTCCAGCTCGCGGTTGGCGCTGTCCGACGCTTCCTTGTGATGAACCAGCGTGGCGTTCAGGCGCTGCAGTTCCCCGGTTGACGAGCGATGGCCGCGAAAAGACATCTCGAATGGCGACAGCAGTTCGTGAAACAACTCCGCCGCCGCCTGGGCCAGCCGCGGCCGATCCGCCGACGATGCCGGGATGACCAGAGCCTGCAGCGCCGCGCGATGCACGCTGGCCAGGTCCAGAACGCCCAGACCATCGGTGATGGCCTGCCGCCCCAGCTCCTGGGCCTGGCTCAGCGCCGATTCGTTGCCCAGCTTGATGTACGCCTCCAACGCCTCGACGTACGCCCGCTCCAGCCGCGCCATCACCTCGGTCATGCCTGACCCCATTTCGACGGCGATTCCCACTTGTCCCCGCGCGTTACAGTAACTCACCGTCGAGAAAAAGCCGAGCGCCTCGATCGCTCAGAGGCGCGCACCCTTGACAGCCAGGCATCAATCGCTTAGCTGCATAGAGGCAAGCATGCGCCTCCGTGCCGACAACGTGAGCCTCCTCGGCGAGCTGAGGAAAACCAGGGCCGCGCGGTGGCTGGCGCTGGCCGTGCTGCTGATGGCGGGCGGCGCCCAGCTGGCGGCGTCCTGGCATGAGCTGGCGGTGCGCCACGTTCGCTGCGCCACTCATGGCGAGCTGACCCACGTCAGAGTGGCGACCGCGGCGCGAGCATCGGGCGCCGGCCCCGCCCTCGATACCACGCTGACGTCGACGTCTGCCGGTCCTTTACAGACCGAGACCACCGACGCGCACGAGCACTGTGCCGTCGCTTTGATCGTCCAGACGGGGATCGAGGCGCCTTCCGCGCCGGTGGCCACGCGCCGCAACCCGCCGCCGGCGGCCAACCATTCGACGACGATCGTGGTGACGCCCGAACAGGGACGCACGATCGTTCTGGCCAGCGCGCCCAAGACCTCGCCCCCCAGCGTCTGATCGCCTCGTCGATCCGCTGCTCTCGTCGACAATTTCCCGAAGGAGGTCGCTGCATGCGACGCCGTGAGTTTGTTTTCGTTACATCGCTGGGTCTCGCATTGTGTTTTGGCTTGGGGTCGGCCCAGGCGGCCTCCCACCTGCGCGTCGTCGTCACCGTCGGCGATCTGGCCGCCATCGCGCGCGCGGTTCTGGGCGACGGCGGCGACGTGGTGTTGCTGGCACGGCCCACCCAGGACCCGCACTTCGTCGACGCCCGCCCCAACCTGATCCTGGACCTCAACCGCGCCGACGCGCTGGTGTCGATGGGCCTGGATTACGAGGTGGGCTGGCTGCCGGTGCTGGTGCGTGGGGCGCGCAATCCCCGCATCCAGCAGGGCGCGCCCGGATACATCGTCGCCGCCACGGCGGTGCCGCTGCTGGAGGTGCCGCAACAACGCATCGACCGCTCGATGGGCGACATCCATCCTGGTGGGAACCCGCATTTCACGATGGATCCCCGCAACGGGATCGCCATCGCCCGTTATCTGGCGACGGCCTTCGCCGGCCTGGCGCCCGACAATCGCGCGCTTTATGAACGTAACGCCGCGACATTCACCGCGGCGCTGACGGCGCGGCTGCAAGGTTGGCAGGCAGCGCTGGCGCCCTATCGGGGCACCGCGGTGGTGACTTACCACAAGAGCTTCGTGTACCTGACCAACTGGGCGGGCCTGGTCGAAGCCGGGACCATCGAGCCCAAGCCCGGTATTCCCCCCAACGCCGCGCACGTCGCCGAGCTGATCGGCACCATCCGTGCCCGGCAGGTCCCGGTGATCCTGCAAGAGCGCTGGTATCCGTCGACGGTGGCCGAACAGATCGCCGTCCAGAGCGGGGCGCGCCTGGTGCTGGTTCCCGGGATGACCCCGGAAGGCGGCAACTACGGCGATCACATCGACGAGGTGGTGCGCGATCTCCTGGTCGCGCTGGCGGCGCCACGCGCGGGGCACAAGCCATGAGCGCCGCACCAGTCAGCAAGTCGGCCTTGGCCGCTTCGGCGGCCCGGGCCTTGGAGCCCGGACTGCCGCTCATCACCGTGAAGGCGCTGGCGGTGGGCTATCGGGGTCAAGCGATCCTGCCGCCGCTGTCGATCACCATCGGCGCCGGTCAATTCTGGTCGGTGATCGGACCGAACGGCGCTGGCAAATCCACATTCGTGCGAACGGTGCTGGGCCTGGAGCGCCCGGTGTCCGGCACGGTCGAGCGCAGCGCCGGGCTGCGCCTGGGATACGTCCCCCAGCAAGGCACACTGGATCCGATCTTCCCGATATCGGTGCGCGATTTTGTGCTGATGGGACGACAAGGTCCCGGCAACGTGATCGGGCATTGGCGCCGCGCGGATCTGAAAGCCGCCGAGGCCGCCCTGGCCGAGGCCGGTGTCGGCGAATTGGCCCGACGGCAGCTGCACGATCTGTCGGGCGGGCAAAAACAACGGGTCCTGATGGCCCGCGCTGTGGCGCAGGACGCAGACGTGGTCTTCCTGGACGAACCGACGGCCGCGCTTGATCTGCCGGCCGAACGCGAGGTGCTGGCCCTGATCGAACGACTGCGAGCCCGGCATGGCGCCGCGGTGGTGATGGTGACCCATCTGGTCGAGGATGGCCTGGAGCGCGCCGATCACGCGCTGCTGCTCGATCGCGATCACCAGGTGGCCTTCGCCGCATCGGCGGCCGAGATGCACTCTGCTCCCAGCTTCCAGCACCTGTACGGACGTTTTTTGGCCCGCAGGGAGGTGACGCCGTGAGCGGCACCGCGACCTGGAGCGCGCTGTGGGAGAACCTTCCGGTTTTCAAGGACGCCATCCTCACCGGCGGCCTGGCGGGAGCGTTGCTGGGATTCATCGGCGTCCACGTGGTGTTGCGGCGGATGGTGTTCGCTTCATCGGCCATCGCGCAGGCGGCGGCGCTGGGTGTGGCGCTGTCTTTCTGGATCCCGATCCTGGTCGATCCGGTGCGCCACGCCGCCGGGCACCAGACGGGGCCCGATTCTCACTTGATCTCGTCGCTGCTGTTCGAACCGGTGGTGTGGGCGATCGCCGCCTCGCTGCTGGCCACGCTGCTGTTCATCGCCAATCCGGTGCGGTTGCACCTGACGCGCGAGAGCGTCCTGGGGTTCGTGTTTCTGATCAGCGGCGCGGGCGCCGTGATCGTCGGTGACCGCATCAGCCAGGAGGCCCACGATCTGGCGGCGATTCTGTTCGGCAGCGCCGTGGTCGTGCAGCCGGTGGATCTGTTCCTGGTCAGCGCGGCGACCGTGCTGTTGCTGGGGGGGCACCTGGCCTTGTGGCGTGCGCTGGTCTTCGCCGGGTTCGATCCGATGGGGGCGCGGGTCCAGGGAATGCCCGTGCGGGCGCTGAACGGATTCCTGTTCGTGTCGGTGGGGCTGGCCGTGGCGCTGTGCACGCGGGCGCTGGGCGCCATGCCGGTGTTCGCCTTCAGCGTGCTGCCCGCCATGGCGGCGCTGGTGCTGACCTCGCGGATGGCGGGGGTGTTCGCGCTGGCGACGCTGTTCGGTGCGGTCAGCGGGGTGGGCGGATACGCGGTTTCTTTTCGCGCGGAGCTGCCGGTGGGCGCCACGCAGACGGCGTCAGCCGCCGCGCTGCTGGTGGCGGCGTTGATCAGCCGCACCCTCTTTCGACGACTGCGGCCGGCGACAGCGTCGGTGGTCGTGATCCCGCTGGTGATGCTGATGCTGGGGTCAAACGTCGCCTGGGCCGCTGACGGCGGCGTCGCGCTGGACGCCGCGCCGCAGCCCGAACCGGTGCCTTCGATGGCCCCGGCCCAGAGCACGGAGACCGCGCAGACCGCGCAGACCGCGCAGGCCGCGGTTCGTCCGCCGGGCGCCGGCGTCTTGAATCCCGACACCTCGGTGATCGTCGACGGCAGCTTCGGCTACTACGGCCGGCATGACGCCGAGTTTCGGCGCATCGGGATCCCACTGTCGGGCGACGATCCCGCGGCGTCAAAGCCTGGCTTCACCCTGCAGGAGGTGGAGCTAGCGTTCCAGGCGGCAATTGATCCCTATCTGGAAGGCGCCGTGTTCCTGACCATCCCGAACCTGGAAGGAATCGAAGTCGAGGAGGCCTATCTGCTGACGACGGCGCTGCCGGCGAACATCCAGATCAAGGGCGGCACCTTTCGTTCGCAGGTCGGGCGCAACAACACCCAGCACCTGCACCTGCAGCACTTCACGCGGCGGCCGCTGATGACGCCGCTGCTGTTCGGCGCGGACGGGTTCCGCGCGCCGGGCCTGCAGGTGTCGGTGTTGCTGCCGGGGCTGCCCTGGTTCGCCACCCTGTATGGCGAGGCCTTCAGCGCCGGCGCGCCCGAGCCGGGGACGGTGTCGACCTTTGGCGGCGGCGGACGCGGCCTCAACCATCTCGCTTACACGACGGTGCTGGAGCAGTTCTGGGCCCCGACCGACGCGGCGTCGATCTTCCTGGGCCTCAACTTCGCCACCGCGACCGCATCGGAGTGCGCCACGCCGCCCTGTTCGGGCGGACGCCGTGACTATCTTTACGGCGCGGATCTCTACTTCAAGTGGCGGCCCCTCGACGTGGTGGGCGAGCTGGGGAGCCTGATGTGGAGCACGGAGTACTTCGCGCGCACGATCGCCGGCGGTGGACCGACCGAGGGGGCGCTGTACACCGAGCCGGTGGTTCAGCTGGCCAAGCGTTGGTACATCGGCGGTCGTTTCGACCTGACGGGACTGCCCGCCGGCCCCAACGTTCCGCGCGTCGTCGGCGGCGCGGGGTCGCTGACCTTCGCGCCCACGGAATTCTCGCGGCTACGGCTGTACGGCCAGAACTTGTGGATGACGGGCGGTCCTTCGGCGCTGGTGGGGTTTCTACAGGCCGAGTTCTCGATGGGCGCGCACGGTGCCCACCCGTTCTGACGTCAGTCGACGGTCGTCCGCGCGTCCGCCGAAACGGGTTGTCCCCCCTGGATGGTGATCGCGCCGTCCGATGCGACGTCGACCCGGTAGTGCTGAAGTGGGATGGCCGCCGGTCCGCGGGTGACGGCGCCGTTGCCATCGAAGAGAGAAGCGTGGCAAGGACAGCTGAGCCCCCGCGCCGGCGTGCTCCCCACCGTCTGCAGCAAGCAGCCGGCGTGCGTGCACGCGGCGGACATGGCGTACAGCCCGCCCCCATCGCGCCCCAGGGCCACGTTCTCGCCGCTGACCACCCGCAGACTTTCGACGGGGACGCTGGAGACGTTGCCGCCAGGGACAGGGCCGGTGGGTGGCGAGACTGCCTGGCTGCAGCCAGCGGGCAAGACCACCAGCAAAAGCGAGCCGGCCGCGCTGCCTTTCAAGACCACCCGTCGGTTGACGAGCGGGGAGCAATTGTTGTCGTTGTTGTTGTCGTTTCCGGGTGCAGACGTCTTCATGGGTACCTCATCAAGACGGTACCGTCAGCGTCGGGGAATCAGGCCGACCGCTCTCCTAGGGAATGATGATGACGGGCGGCTTGGAAATTAATCTGAGGTTGAGGCCGCCCGGATAATAGTAGGACGTCGCGAAGCCAAACCCGGCCACCTGCAAGCCCAGGCCGCTGTCGTGGGTGGTGGTCAGGCTGTGAACGCCGCCGTGATCGTTGCTGAGCTTGGCGCGCACGAAGCCCCAGCCGCTGTTGCCGATGGGCGTGGGCGCGTCGGTCAGCGCCGCGCCGTCCAGCATCACGGCGGCGCCGGTTGGCACCAGGATGTCGGCGAAGTTCTCCAGATAATCGGCGGGCGCCAGGAAGGTGTACTGCTTGCGGAACTGCTCGGGCGTCACCTCCATGGTCATGGCCGGATCGCCCTGCGACGTGGTGGCGTCGGTGCCGGGCATCTGCAGCGTGCCGCCGACCATGAACGAGGCGACGGCGAACGGCTGGTCGCCCTCGACGACGAACGGCTCGGTCAGCATGCAGTGGCCCGCCACGGAGACGCACTCGGCGGCGGGCTGGCCGACGGGCATGGGGGGGATCTGCATCATGTCGCCGGCCATGATCATGTCGGGCGCGCCCGCCGGCTTGCCCTCGGGATAGG
>JAXDMH010000596.1:0-10278 GCA_034666225.1 Myxococcales bacterium | reverse complement strand
CCGTAGGTGCTTTCAACGTCAAGCCGCTCGGCCTCGATCTCGGGGTCGAGTTCCAGACCTTCTTCCAGATGGCCGACCTCAACCTGCACGGCCGGCTGCAGCTGGTCGAGGTGGGGCCGCTGGCGGTGGCCGTCCGCGCCGACTTCGGCGGAGGCTTCGGGCGCAACGGTCGCAACACCTTGTTCTTCGACACCTCCGCCATCGCCTCGCTAGCCTTCAGCGACGTGGCCACCTTCTTTGTCACCGGTCGATTCTCCTGGTGGGACGACAAGTTCTGTCCCGGTCAGACCGAGCGCAACAACGGCACCGAAGCCGACGATTTTTGCGGCGATCCGGCCAAGGGCATCCCGGCCATGACCTCACTGTTCGGCGGCCAGGACCCCAACGATCACTGGTTCAGCGGCAACCGCATCTACGCCGGCGTCGGGGTCACCGCCAGCCTGGACCACCTGACCTCGCTGTACTTCCAGGTCGAGTTCCTGCCCTTCCCCTCGCAGTTCGGGTACCAGCCCCGCCAGTCCTTCACCGACAAGATCAACTCCGCCATGTTCGACAAGGACACCTTCGTCTACGGGTCGGCGGGCGTCTCGTTGAAGTTCTGAGCGCGTTTTAGCTGGCGTCCCGGGCGGTTTTTCTTCAACGTACGCTGCATGAGCAGCGCTACCGGGATCCCGCGAAAATGGACCATCGCCGACTCGGCGGAGATCTATGGGGTCAAGGCCTGGGGGAACAACTATTTTTCGGTGAACGAGGCGGGCAACGTCCAGGCGCACCCGGCCGGGGCCGACAACGGCAAGATCGACCTCAAAGAGCTGGTCGACGAGGTCAACCGTCGCGGGATCGGCCTGCCGCTTTTGATCCGTTTCTCCGACGTGCTGAAGAGCCGCATCGTCGAGCTGAACGAAGCGTTTCGCCGCGCCATCGCCGAGTACGGCTACAAGGGCGAATACAAGGGCGTTTACCCCATCAAGGTCAACCAGCACCGCTACGTCGTCGAGGAGATCGTGCAGTTCGGCCGCCCCTATCACTATGGCCTGGAGGCCGGGTCCAAACCCGAGCTGCTGGCGGTGATGGGGATGCTGGACGACGAAGAGGCGCTGATCGTCTGCAACGGCTACAAGGACGAGGAGTACATCGAGACGGCGTTGATGGCGTCCAAGCTGGGGCGCACGGTGCTGATCGTCGTCGAGAAGTTTTCTGAATTGGCCCTCATCGCCGACACCGCCAAGAAGATGGGCGTCCGGCCGCGCATCGGCATCCGGGTCAAGCTGGCGGCGAAGGGCTCGGGCCGCTGGGAGGCCTCGGGCGGCGACCGGTCAAAGTTCGGCCTGTCGACGCGCGAGGTGGTCGAGGGGATCAACTTTCTGCGCAAGAACGATCTGCTGAACTGCTTCGAGCTGTTGCACTTTCACCTGGGCAGCCAGATCTCCGCCATCCGCGCCGTCAAGAACGCCCTGCGCGAGGCGGGGCGGTTCTACGTCGAGGTCGTCAAGCTGGGGGCGCCGCTCAAATACTTCGACGCGGGCGGCGGCCTGGGCGTTGACTACGACGGTTCGCAGACCAACTTTGCTTCGTCGATGAACTACACCATGCAGGAGTACGCGAACGACATCGTGTTCTCGCTGCAGGAGATCTGCGATGCGGCGTCCGTTCCGCACCCGACCATCGTCTCGGAATCGGGGCGAGCCGTGGTGGCCCACCACTCGATGCTGGTCATGGACATCCTGGGCGTGGGCGAGTTCGACGTCGGCAAGGCCCCCGAGCAGGTGGCCGAATCGGCGTCGCGCATGGTGAAGAACCTGTTCGAGACCTACCGCGACATCTCGCGCAAGAACGTCCTCGAGGCGTACCACGACGCGCTGGAATACAAGGAAGAGGCGCTGCAGCTTTTCAACCTGGGCAACCTTTCGCTGTCAGAGCGGGTGGTGGCCGAGGACATCTTCTGGGCCATCTGCCAGAAGCTCCTCAAGCTGACGCGCGACATGCGCGAGGTCCCGGAAGAGCTGGAAGGGCTGGAGCGCGCCCTGTCGGACACATACTTCTGCAACTTCTCCATGTTCCAGTCGCTGCCCGACATCTGGGCCATCGATCAACTGTTCCCCATCATGCCCATCCACCGCCTGGGCGAGGAGCCGACCCGGCGAGCCGTGCTGGCCGACATCACCTGCGACTCCGACGGGAAGATCGATCACTTCATCGATCGCCGCGACGTAAAGGCGGTGCTGGAGCTGCACCCGGTCAACGGCCAGGATTATTATCTGGGCGTGTTCCTGATCGGCGCCTATCAGGAAATCCTGGGCGATCTGCACAACCTGTTCGGTAACACCAACACCGTCCACGTCTCGCTGGCGGCCGGCGGCGGCTATCAGATCGAACACGTGGTCACCGGCGACACGGTGACCGACGTCCTCAAGTACGTCAGCTACGCCCGCGAGGATCTCGTGGCGCGCGTGCGCCGCTTTGCCGAGATGGCCGTGCGCGCCAACCGCATGACGCTGGAAGAGACGCGTTCCATGCTGCGCATGTACGAGGAAGGGTTGGCAGGCTACACGTACCTCGAGCGGTCGTGACGTGACCCCCATCGATCTGACAGGCCGCCTGGGCGACGCAGCGACCGTCGACGGTTCGCTGTCAGAGCTGGCCCGCGGTGTGGTCGGGTCCGAGATCTTGCGCATCGCCGCCGAGATCCGGGCCATGAAGGCCAGAGGCGCGATCATCTGCAACCTCACCGTCGGCGATTTCGATCCCACGTACTTCCCGATCCCCGAAAAGCTGCTGGAGGGCGTGCGCGCCGCGCTGACCGGCGGCCACACCAACTATCCGCCCTCCGACGGCGTGCTGCCCTTGCGCGAAGCCGTGGCCCGGTTCTATTCCCGCGGGCTGGGCCTGACGTACCCGGTTGAATCGGTGCTGATCACCGGCGGGGCGCGGCCCCTGCTGTACGGCGCCTTTCGCACCGTCCTCGATCCGGGCGACGTGGTCGTTTATCCGGTGCCGTCGTGGAACAACAACCACTATGCGTATCTCTGCAACGCCCGGCCGGTCGAGCTGCCGGTCTCCGCCGACACCAATTTCTTTCCGACCGCGCAGATGCTGCGGCCGCACCTGACCACGGCCCGCATGTTGATGATCAACTCGCCGCTGAACCCCACCGGCACCGTCATCGATCCAGTCGAGCTGCGGCGCATCTGCGAGCTGGTGGTCGACGAGAACTGGCGCCGGTACAAGGCGGGCGGCGACGCCGGCAAGGCGGTATGGCTGTGTTACGACCAGGTCTACTGGCAGCTGACCTTCGGGGCGGCCCGTCATGCCACGCCGCCCGAGGTCTGCCAGGAGGTGGCGCCTTACACCATCATGCTGGACGCGGCGTCGAAGAGCTTTGCCGCCACCGGCCTGCGCGTCGGCTGGGCGGTGATGCCACCGGCGGCGCGGCAGCGCATGGCCGACATCCTGGGCCACGTCGGCGCCTGGGCGCCCAAGGCAGAGCAGGTGGCGATGGCCGGCTTGCTGGACGACGACCAGGCGGTGAAGACGTTTCACGTCGGCATGCTGGAGCGGGTCAAACGGCGCCTGGACGCGCTGGCCGCTGGCTTCACCGACATGCGCCGCGACGGTTTTCCCGTCGAGGTGATCGCGCCCCAGGGGGCCATCTATCTGTCGGTGCGCGTGGCGGTCCCCGGGCACACCAACGAGGAGATCCGCAAGCACCTTCTCACCCACGCCGGTTTCGCCGTGGTGCCGTTCCAGGCCTTCGGCCTGCGCGGCGACAGCGGCTGGTTCCGGATCTCCGTGGGCGCCGTGTCAGAGGCCGAGATCATCGAGGCGCTGCCGCGCGTGCGCGCCGCGCTGCTGTCGCTGTCGCTGCGCTGAAGGCGCCCGCCGGCGGCTGTTTCACGCGCCCGTCGATTGTCCGCTATTCTTCCGCCCCATGTTCGGGGAGGGGAACCGCGCGCGCGTCATAGTTGGCCTGGCGCTGATCATCCGCGTGGCGCTGTTTCCTTTCGCCGACAACAAGCAGGGGGACGCGCCGATGCGGGCGCTGATCGCCCAGCGGCTGAACATCGACGCGCAGGCGGCGGGCGATCCGCGCACGTACTGTCAGTTCGGGCCGCTGCACATGACGTTGATGCGTCCGTTCCTGTGGTTGGATCCCGATCTGTCGCGTTCGTCGCGCGAACTGTCGCTGCTGGCCGGCCTGCTCACCTTCATGCCGTTCCTGCGCCTGGCGCGCCGGCTGGCAGGCCAGCCCGCCGCCGACCTGGCCGGCTTTGCCCTGGCGGTCTCCCCCCTGCACATCCAGCTTTCCATCACCGCGGCCAGCGAGGCCCTTTACCTGCTGCTGGTGGTGGCCGCCCTGGATCAGCTCTTGACGGCGCTGGACGATCCGCGACCCCGGTGGGGGCGCTACGCCCTGGCCGGCCTCTTCGCCTCGCTGTCGTCGGTCACGCGTTATGACGCCTGGGTGATGTGGCCGGTTGCCGCCACGGCCGCGGCCTGGTGGTGGGGGCGGGGACCCGCCGCTCGAGGCCCCATGTTGCGCGGCGCCGTGCTGGGCGGGCTGGCGCTGTTTGTCGGGGTGGCGGCGCTCTTGCCGGCGGCCTGGCTGCTCTGGTCCGGCGTTGTCGCGCACGATCCGTTCTTCTTTGCCCGCTACATCAGCAACGACCACGCCCACCTGGGCGCCGCGATCACCGATCAATACGGCAGCGCCGGGGCGCGCGGGCGCCAGCTGGGGATCTGGATCCTCTCCTTCGCCGCGGCGATGACGCCACCCATGCTGTGGGGCGCGGCGCGCGCCCTGCGGACCTGGCGCGCGTTGACGGCGTCGCACAAGCTCGTGGTCTTCACCGCGCTGGCTCCACCGCTCTTGTACGTGGTCGACGGGCTGGTGTCGCTGCACTTTGAACCGCTGTCGCGGTTCGCCCTGGTGCCGGGCGTGCTGCTCTTGCCGCTGGCCGCCGGTCAGTGGCTGTCTTCTCTTTCCCTTTCGACCAGCGACGCGGCCGCCCGGGCCCGACGCTGGGTGGCGGCCAGCGCGCTCCTGGGCAGCGTCGCGGTCCTGGTCGTCGCCTGGACTGGCGCCGATCGATGCTGGGGCGGCGCCGAATCGCTGGGACCGCTCACCCGCCTCGACGACGAGGACCGCCGCCTGGCCGCATATCTGCAACAGCACCGGCTGCCCGGCGAACCGATCATGGTCGACCCCTTGCAGTTCGTGGACATCGCGGTCACCGAGGCGTCCGGGACGCCGGCGGCGCAATCGGTGACGCTGGTGCTGACACGCCAGCCAGGTCGATCTGTTGCCGAAACGCTGGCCAGCACCGGCGCGCGCTGGCTGGCCGTGCGCGACGATTCGTGGGCGCCGCGCCTGGCGAGCGATTGGCCGGCGGGCGCGCTGCGCTTTGGGCGCTGGCGTCTGCTGCACGTCGTGGCGGCGCCCCCGGGATCGGGATAGCCGTCCATGTTCGCGGCGCTGGTGGCCGGGGCGATCGCGCTGCGCCTTGCCTGGGTGTTGCTGGTCCCGACACATCCGGTTGGCGACTTCGCTCTTTACTGGGAGTCGGCCGCCCACCTGGTCGAGCACGGCGCGTTCGATCCGGCGTTCATCTACATGCCGGGTTACGTCTTCGCTCTCGGCGCTGTGCAAGCGCTGGGCGGCGGCGTTCTGGCGGCGAAACTTTTCGGCGCTGTCGTCGGCGGGCTGGGCGCCTGGCCGGTGGGCGGGATCGCCCATCGGTTGTTCAGCCGCCGCGCCGGTCTGCTCGCCGCCGCTCTCTACGCCGTCTGGCCGGCCGGCATCGCGGTCTCCAGCGTGATTGGAACCGATATGCCGACGGGCGTGCTGCTGGCGACCGCCGCCTATCAACTGGCGCGCTGGCACGATCGCCGACCGTGGCTGGCGGCGATCCTGTTTGGTCTGGTGTCGGGGCTGGCCGCCACCGTGCGCGCCGTGGCCGCGCCGCTGGCGGTGTTGTCGCTGCTGTTCTGGCTGGCGGCGCGCGTCCGGCCGTCGCAGGCGCTGTTGCGTGCGGCGGTCAGCGGTGCGGTGGCATTCTTGGTGCTGCTGCCCTGGGGGCTGCGCAACCAGCGACGCTACGGCGAATTTTTTCTCACCGACAGCCACGGCGGCCACACCGCCCTGGTCGGGGCCAACCCTGATACTGACGGGGTCTACTCCCGCTCGCTGAACCTGATGTTCTGGAAGGGGACCGGCTTCAAGCTGTTCGAGCCGCCGCACCGCCAGTCCGACCACGTCGCCTACGATCTGGCGCTGTCGTGGGCGCGCTTCGAGCCGGCCTATGCGGCGGGCCTGGTGATGGCCAAGGCCGATCGCTTGCTGTCCAACGAACGCCCGCTCTTGTACTGGCCCGTCTATCGGCAAGGCGTGCTGGGTGGCGCCACCCGCGCCTGGTTCCAGCTGCGCCAGCGACCGATCGAAAGGCTGGTCGACGGATTCTGGTACGCACTGGTGGCGCTGACCGCCGTGGGCGTGGTGACGGCGTTCTCAAAAAGACGCTGGATGGCGCTCAGTCTCCTGGCCACGGCACTTTTTCTGACCGCGCTTTACGCCACTTTTTTCTCCGAGGTGCGCTACCACCTGGCCATCGCCGTGTTCCTGTTCCCTTTCGCCGGCGCCGCTCTGGACCAGCTGTTTTCCGTCGGTGGCGCGTGGTCGGCGGCCCGTTGGTCCTGGCGGCCGGTCGCCGCTGGCGTCGCGCTGCTGGCGGCGATCTTTCTTGGGTGGCCGTCGCTGGTGAAGGCCGGCGCGGCCCTGCGCGAGCGGCATCGCTGGGCGGTTGCGGTCTGCCACGCCGGCGTCGAGACCCGCCTTTGCTCCTGGAAGCCGACGGTGCCCGCGCCAGGGCAGGGCCGCTCGCCCCTGCACGGCGTCTGGAATGGCGTCGGTTTGACGATTGGCGCCGATCAGCCGACGGTGTCCGCCGTCACAGAATTCGAGCTGCCCGCTGGACAGTATCGAGTCACCGCGGCGGTGGACGCGACCAGCCCGTCACCGTCGACGTCCGTTCTGCGGGTCGCCATCACGGCGGGGGCGCTTACGATCGCGGCGGTGGAATTGTCGGAAGGGAATCCGTCACCGTCGCAAAGACTGGATGGTCTCGTCGATCACTCGGGAGGGAACTTGCGCCTGCAGGCGGTCGTCGAACGACGCTCCCCCGTCGATGAACGACGCGATCGCGTCGATGCGGCGGCCGGACCGACGACGGTGTGGCTCGCCGATCTGCAGCTGGTGCCCTCGGAGGGCGTCGATAGAAAACATTGAGCCGAAAAGCCGATTGTGCATAATCCCCCCTCGATGTCATTCCGATGCGCCATCAAGGCCGTGTCGCTGGGCGCCGTCGTTTTCGGTCTGTTCGCGGGATGCGGCGGATCGGCCTACGACAGCAGCCATGCGAAATGGTCGTTCATCTCGACCGCCATCATTGAACCCAGCTGCGCCACCGCCAGCTGTCATTCCGACGTCGCCCAAAAAGCGGGGGTTAACCTGTACAACAAGGACGTCGGCTACAACGCCCTCGTCAAGCGGCTCTTTGTCGTCCCGAGCAACCCCCAAGCCTCGGAGCTCATGTTCTTGCTGCGCGCTCAGGGCACGCGCCGCATGCCGCCCGATTTTCCGCTGCCTGAAGAGGACATCCAGCTGATCGGGCAATGGATCACCAACGGGGCGATGAACAACTAATGGCAAAGCTCATGCGCCTTGGTTTTTTCTCGCTGCTGGTGGTCGGTCTTTTTGCGGCGGGCGCGCGCCCGGCCGCGGCCTATCCCCAGTTCCAGTTCAGCTCGGGCACCGCCCGCTGCGCGCAGTGCCACTTCTCTCCCTCGGGGGGCGGCCTGCTGACGTCGTGGGGCCGTGACGAAAGCGGCGACAGCATCAGCATGGCCGGCAGCGGCGCCTTCCTGCACGGCGCCTGGTCGCCGCCCGCATGGTTGGCCCTGGGCGCCGACTTTCGGTTCGCCGCGCTGACCAACAATGTGGGCGGCGCCGAGTCACCGGAGTCCGCTTACTTCCCGATGCAGTTCGACGTCTACGCGCGCGCCGCCTTCGGCGACTTTTCGCTGAACCTCACCGTCGGCGATCGCGGCGTCGTTCGCCCCGACGACGGAACGATCAGCGGACGATTCAAAGACATCCCCGCGCGGCTGCTGTCAAAAGAGCACTATTTGATGTGGCGGCCCAGCGCCAGCGGGCCGTACGTGCGCATCGGAAAATTCTTCGCTCCTTACGGCATCCGCTTCGTCGAGCACACCTACTGGGTGCGGCGATACACCGGCTTCAACCTTTACGAAGAGACGTACAACCTGTCGGGCGGCTATTTCGCCGAAGACTGGGAAGCCCACGTCACCGCCTTCACGCCGCCGCCCAGCAGCTCGCCCGACTTCATTCGCTCCGTCGGCCAGCCGGAAAGCGGCGTGGCCGCCTTCGCCGAGAAACGACTGTTCGGCGCCCTGGCCGTCGGCCTGCAGGCGCGCGCCGGCATCGCCAAGGAGGAGGCCCGGTACCAGGGGGGCGCCGAGGCCAAGTACTGGGTGGAGCCGGCCAAGCTGCTGTTCATGGGCGAGGCCAATATCATCCACCACCAGCTGAAGCTGGCCTCCGTCAATCAAGACCAGTTCGTGTCCTTCCTGGGCGCCACGCTGATCCCCATCAAAGGATTGATGGTGGGGGCTGCTTACGAACGATTCCAGGAGGACCTGTCAGTGGCCAAGACGGGCCGCACGGCCTTCGACGGACAGATCAACCTGTTCCCGTACGCGCACTTTGAAGTCGTGCTGGTCGGTCGCTACCAGATTCCCAGCGCCAGCGTCACCACCGGCACCACGACGTACCCGGGAACGGCGGCGTATGTGGGAATGCTGCAACTGCACTACTATCTGTGAGCGTGCCATGACAAAGACGAACCTGTTTTTTGTTTGCCTTGGTTTGGGCCTCTCTCTTGCGGCGTGCGCGCCGGAGGACGGACCGGCCGCGCCCAGCTTCGAGACCGACGTCAAGCCGATCATGCTGGCCAACTGCGTGCGCTGCCACGGGCAGGGCGACAAGCTGAACGCGGATCCGGGATTGACGGGTAAACTGGCAGGCAAAACGCCGCTGCTCAGCTATCTGGATCATTACGATAATCGAACGATGGGAATGATGGGCTGCGGGACGGCGCTCTGCGCGGGCGCTTTGACGAACGCTCTGCTCGTCAGCATGTACGTCGCGAAGCCGGACTCGGACTACGATCGCATGCCGCCCAAACCCAGCGATCGGCTGTCCGATCGAGAGATCGCCATCATCAAGAGCTGGGCCGCCGAGATGCCGCCCAAGCCGTAGTTTTTTGCCTGCGGTTTGAGCCGACCGCCGTCTGTGTTAGATGCAGGAACGCATGGCAGATCATCGCCGTCGACAGTCCCCGGTCGGTTCATGTGCCTGGGTCGCATTCCTGGTTCTGGCGACGCCGTGGGCAATTGCCTGTGGCACTGGACACTCGACGCGCTCGTCCGGCGGCGCCGGCGAACCCGCCCTGGAGGCCGCCGCTCCGGACAGTTGCCGGGGGGAGTTTCAAAAGAAGTTGTTAGACATAACCACCGACCTCCAAAAGATGGGGGACAAAGACTATCGCGTGGAAATGTCTGAGGCTGGCGGCGCTTCAGGTGTGACGATTTACGCCCGCACCATGCCGCAGGCGGTTCGTCAGTACCTGCTGGTCAGCCACATCGACGATGTCCCCGAAATTCGCCTGGCCGGCCACCGCGGGTACTACCAGATCCGGCCGCGTCCCAGCGCCCGCTGCGGGCTGGATTACCAGGTCCGTTTTGTGGCTCCGTAAGAATTTCGAGGATTAACCTCGCATTTCAGTGGGAGGGTGTTTAGGATGTTACGTATTCGTCGCGTTTGTGTCTCCGTCCCTCCGGCACGTGCTGTTTGCAGGTCTGGATCTAGGTAGAGAGATTCAGACGCTTCATTTCAGCAGACAGGGAGATCACATGGGAAAGCGACTGTATGTAGGGAACCTTTCGTACTCGGTTAATGAAGCCGATTTGCGGGAGGCCTTCGGAGCCGAAGGCTACGAAGTGACCGAGGTAAAGCTGGTGATGGACCGTGACACGGGCCGTCCCCGTGGCTTCGCGTTCGTCGAAATGGCCACCGAAGAAGGTGCCCAGAAGGCCATCCAGAATCTGAATGGCCGCGAGCTTCAAGGGCGCGCAGTCAACGTTAGCGAAGCGCGCGAGCGAACCGGGGGAGGCGGCGGTGGTTACGGTGGTGGTGTTGGTGGT
>JAXDMH010000595.1:0-3550 GCA_034666225.1 Myxococcales bacterium | reverse complement strand
GGTGTCGGGCGTCGAGGACGGCATCCGCCTGGAGATCGAGCCATTGTCCGGACAAAAAACCGGGATGTTCATCGACCAGCGCGAATCCCGCATACGGGTCGGCCAGCTGTCGCGGGGCGCGCGGGTCCTCGACTGCTATGCCTACGCGGGCGGCTTTGGGCTGCAGGCGGCGCGCGGCGGCGCGTCGGCGGTCACGGCGGTCGACAGCTCGGCGCGGGCCGTGGCCCGCATCGAAGCGCACGCCGAAAAAAACGGCGTCAGCATCGGAGCCGTCGAAGCCGACGTCTTCCGCTACCTGGAAACGGCCACGCCGCGCTCGTTTGACCTCATCGTCATCGACCCGCCCAAGTTTGCCCGCGCCCGCAAGGACCTGGAGGCGGCGCGCAAAGGGTACGAGCGGCTGAACGCGCTGGCCCTGGCCGCCGCCGCGCCCGGCGCCATCCTGGTGACCTGCTCGTGCTCGCAAAACGTCGACGCCGAAACCTTCGAACGCATCGTGGCCGCAGGCGCCAAGCAGGCCGGCCGCCAGATTCAGATCTTCGAACGACGCGGCCCCGGCGGCGATCACCCCATGCCGCCCGGATTCAGCGAGGGCCAGTACCTGAAGGTTTTGTTCGCCTACGTTTCGTGAGCCGCTCTGCCGTCCGCTTGGCCAGGCCAAGCTAGGGCGACGGATGGACGCCACTGGGCGCGCCGTGCATGAGGGCGATGTAATAGATCAGCATGGCGATGATCATCGCCAGCGACACCCATTCGAATGGGATGCGTCCAAACAGCTTCCAGCGCCGGCCAAAGAATCGCCCGCGCGAACGGTCGTAGATCTGCTTTTGAATGCTGGGCAGAAAGCTGGACGGCGCCGCCTTCTTGAGCCGGCTCAGCGCACCCACCGTCTGGCGAAACGACGCCAGGTCGGTCCGGCACTGGATGCAGACCGCCAGGTGCTGCTCCAGCTCGGCCTTCACCGCCAGCGGCAGGCTGTCCTCGACATAGTCGGAAAAAAGATCGGACGCTTTGCCGTGATCCACTAGCGCGTGTTCCTGTCCAGGTGTTCCTTGATGGCCATGCGCGCGCGGTGCAGGCGAGATTTGATGGTTCCTTCGGCCAAGCCGGTGATCTCACCGATCTCTTGATACGAAAGTTCCTCCACGTCACGCAGAACAATCAAGAGGCGATGGTCTTCCTCCAGCCCGGCGATGGCGGCCTGAGTCAGGGATTCCATCTCCGCGGCCTCCATCAAGACGTCGGGCGCATCGATGTGCCCTTGGGCCGGGATGGGCAGCGCCCCTTCGCTGGCGTGGTCGACGGCGTCGTCGAACGACGAGGTGCCGGCCGGCCGGCGCGCCAGGTATTTGATTCGGTTCTTGCACTGATTGGCGGCGATGCGCAGCAGCCAGGTGGAAAATTTCGATTCACCGCGGAAGCCGTCGATGGTCTTGAACACGGTGACGAACACCTCTTGCGCGATGTCCTCCGCCTCCGCGCGGCTGCCGATCATGCGATAGACCAGGCTGAACACCTTATCACCGTAACGGCGGACGATCTCGTTGAAGGCCTGTTCATCGCGTGCCTTGAGGCGACCGATGAGGAGACGTTCGGCGAGGCTCATCGTGAAGGGGACCCGGCCGTGCCGAGCGCGAGACAGCCGAAGCGTCGCCTCCACATGACATTGGACAGCGCCCCGGCCCGAAAGTTCCCGCGCATCCCGATAGCGCAGTCTACCGCGGCGCTTTGGTTACTCAGCGCGCGTCCTTTTAGGGTTGGGGAACGAACAGCCGGAAACCGGCGGTCACGATGGTGATGGGGTCGATCGCGGCGCTGAACAGATCGCGGCGGGCGCCTACATCCAGGGCGCCGATCTCCGAGATCATCGACAAGCCGGCCGAAAGGTAGCCGTGCTGGTTGAAATCGTCGTAGCCGCCGCCCACACGAAAGGCGAATTTGCGTGCCCAGAAAAATTCACCGCCGCCCATGACTCTGGTCCCCTTGTTGCCGGACCGTTTCCAGGCGTCCAGCATGGTGCGCCCGTCGACCGCCAGGATCAGCTCGGCCACCGGGGTGAAGGCGACGCCATACCCGATCGTGCGCGGCACTTCGTCGTTGGTCAGGTTGTAAAGATTCGTGCCCACCACGCCCAGCGACACGCCGCGGAGCGGACGGACGGTCGTCCCCACGTCAAGGGTCGTCCCGCCGGAATGGCCGTCCAGCGCTTGGTCGCCGCTGAGCCGAAGGTATTTCACCGTCACCCCCAAGGAGACGTAGTCCCCGAGAGGCAGCCCCAGGGCCATTCCCACCTCATGACCGTGGCCTTTCGGCAGGGCCTCCGGCGCATTCCCCTGGTAGGTGTAGTAAAGGCCGCCTGCCAGATTGAGCCCCGACGTCGAGTCGACGATCGAGCCGTGAAAGAAATTCGAGTCGCGCCGCGTGGAGCGCGCATAGGCGGCCTCGACGGTGTACGACCTCAGAAGAGGCATCCCCGACGGATTCAGCAAAGGACCACTGTCGCCGGCCGCCGCGGCCCGCAACGCGCCACCCATGGACAACGATCGCGTCCCCACGTAGTCGTCAAAAGCGGCCACGGGCCTCGCCGTCACCAGCATGGTCACCAGGGCGGCCGCGGCCCGAAAAGCGATTCGCATCGTCCGATTCTAGGGACCGGCGACGGAGCGTCCAGAAAGATCAGCGCCAGCCACGGTCGGCGAGGCTGGTGAATCCTTCTGCTCCCACGATCACATGATCAAGGACGGTGATCCCGCACAGCTCGCCGACGTCGCGCAGGCGCTGGGTGAGATCGACATCCTGGCGCGAAGGCGCGGGATCGCCCGACGGGTGGTTGTGACAAAAGATCACGGCCGCCGCTGAGGTCCGGATCAGCGGACAGAAGACGTCGCGCGGGTGAACTTCCACACCGGTCAGCGATCCGCGCGCCAAGCACGTCTCGTTTTGAACCCGATGACGCACGTCCAGCGACAGCGCCCAGAACTCTTCCACGGTGGCAAGAGCCAGGCGCGCCCGAAAATAATTCCAGACGTCGGTGGCGGCGCTCAAGCGGCGACCGCGTTTCGGTCGCTCGCCGACCGACCTTCGGCCAAGTTCCAGCGCCGCCTGAACCATGCTGGCCCGGGCGGGACCGATGCCCGGATGAGCGCACAGCTCGCGCGCCGTCGCCTGTGACAAACCGGCCAGACCACCAGCCTCGGCCAGCATGCCGCTGGCCAGTTCCAAGGCGCTGCGCCCCGGGCGGCCGGCGCCCAGGACGATTGCCAGAAGCTCGTCGTCGGAGAGATGATTGGCCCCGCAAGAGGCCAACCGTTCGCGCGGGCGACTGTCCGGATTCAGGGCTGCCAGGGCGACCATTCGCCCTCGTATCGCAACCGCTGTGCCACGCAGCAAACCACTCAGCAACGACAAAGAAAAACGGACACGTTCGAAACGCAAACGTGACACAAGAAAGAGTGGCACCTGTCAGGAACCCGTGCTACCGTAACGCTAACGCTCGTGCTTAGCGGATAAATATCCGCACCGGCGCCGGAGAGTCGATGTTTCCCGGCCT
>JAXDMH010000594.1:0-2958 GCA_034666225.1 Myxococcales bacterium | reverse complement strand
GCGCAAGCGGCCGGACAGCACCGGCACCAGGGCACCACGTATTACTTCTGCAACCCGCACTGCCTGGAGCAATTCCGCCGCGATCCCGATCGCTTCTTGCGTCCGTCGCTGCCGGCAGCGCCCCCGGTGAAGGGCGCCGCCGCGACCACGTACACCTGCCCGATGCATCCCGAGGTCGTTCGCGATCGCCCGGGCCCCTGCCCCATCTGCGGCATGGCGCTGGAACCGCGCCTGGCGACCGCCACCGACCAGCCCAACGCCGAGCTGGTCGACATGAACCGGCGGTTCTGGTTCGCGGCGGCGCTGTCGCTCCCGCTGCTGATCATCGACATGGCCGGCCTGTGGAGAGAGCAGCCCTGGTTGCAGGTGGTGCTGGCCACGCCGGTGGTCATCGGCGCCGGCTGGCCGCTGCTGGTGCGGGCCTGGCTCTCTCTGGTCAATCGCAGCCCGAACATGTTCACGCTGATCGGCCTGGGCGTCGGTGCGGCGTTCGGGTTCAGCGTGGCGGCGCTGCTGTTTCCGCACGCCTTGCCCGGCACCTTCTCCGAGCGGGGCGGGCACTCGCCCCTTTATTTTGAATCGGCGGCGGTGATCACCACGCTGGTCCTCCTGGGCCAGGTGCTGGAGCTGCGCGCCCGCCACGCCACCGGCGGAGCCATCCGCGCCCTGCTGGGCCTGGCCCCCAAGACCGCGCGCGTGGTGCGGCCGTCCGGCAGCGAGCGGGAGATCCCGCTGGCCGACGTTCACCCCGGCGACGTCCTGCGCGTCCGCCCCGGCGAGCGCATCCCCACCGACGGTGTGGTCCTGGAAGGACAGAGCGCCGTCGACGAATCGATGCTCACCGGCGAAGCGCTGCCGGTCAGCAAAGGCCCCGGGGCGCGCGTCATCGGCGGCACCGTCAACGGCAGCGGCGGGTTTGCGATGCGCGCCGATCGCGTCGGCGAGGACAGCGTCCTTGGCCAGATCGTCCGCATGGTCAGCGAGGCGCAGCGCAGCCGCGCGCCCATCCAGGCCCTGGCCGATCGCGTGTCAGCGGTTTTTGTGCCGGCGGTGGTGCTGGTGGCGATGCTCAGCTTTCTCGGCTGGCTGCTGCTGCCGGGCGCGCCGTCGCCGCGCCTGGGCCACGCGCTGGTCGCCGCCGTGTCGGTCTTGATCATCGCCTGCCCCTGCGCGCTGGGCCTGGCCACGCCCATGTCGATCATGGTGGCCGCCGGGCGCGGCGCGGCCGCGGGCATCTTGATCAAGAACGCCGAGGCGCTGGAACGCCTGGAAAAGGTCGACACGCTGGTGGTCGACAAGACCGGAACGCTGACCGAGGGCAAACCTCGCCTGGTCTCCATCAAGGCGGTGGGCGTGAAAGAGGGCGAGGTGCTGCGCCTGGCCGCCACCGTCGAACGCGGCAGCGAGCATCCCCTGGCCGCCGCCGTGGTCAGCGCCGCGCAGGAACGCGGCATCGCCCTGCTGTCGACGCAAGAATGGGAGTCGGTGATCGGCAAAGGCGTGGTGGGCGCCGTCGACGGACAGCGGGTGGCGGTGGGCAGCCGGGCGCTGCTGGAAGAGCTGGGGATCGACGTCGGGCCGCTGCGCATGGAGGCCGAGGCCCTGCGTGGCGAAGGCCAGACGGTGATCTTCGTGGCGGCGGGCCCGCGCGTGGTCGGCCTGCTGGGCATCGCCGATCAGATTCGTGAGACCACACCGGCGGCCCTGCACGCGCTGCGCGCCGACGGTCTGCGCGTCGTCATGCTGACCGGCGACAGCCGCGCCACCGCCGAGGTCGTGGCCAGGAAGCTGGGCATCGCCGACGTGCGCGCCGAGCTGTTGCCGCAGCAGAAGGCCGATGAGGTCCAGCGCCTGCAGAAAACCGGTCGCGTGGTGGCCATGGCCGGCGACGGCGTCAACGATGCGCCGGCGCTGGCCGCCGCCGCGGTCGGGATCGCCATGGGCTCCGGGACCGACGTCGCCATCGAGAGCGCCGGCATCACCCTCATCAAAAGCGATCTGCGCGGCATCGTGCGGGCCCGGGCCCTGGCCCAGGCAACGATGAAGAACATCCGCCAGAATCTGTGGCTGGCCTTTCTCTACAACGCCCTGGGCATTCCCATCGCCGCGGGGGCGCTGTATGGCGTTCTGGGCGTGGTGCTGAGCCCGATGGTGGCCAGCGCGGCGATGTCGCTGTCGTCGGTCTCGGTCATTGTCAACGCGCTGCGCCTGAGAAATGTCCGCCTGGATGAACCAGCGGAACGCATTCCGGGTCCCCTACGTACACAATCAGAAGGGAAAGGAGCATCCGCATGATGGGACCGCGTGGCGCTCGATCACTTTTCTTGCTCGCTCCGCTGGCCTTGCTGGGGGCGGCGTGCAGCGAGGGCGCCAATCAAGCGGCGGACGCGGCGCCCGCTGGCGACACGTTCAACGCCTGCGCTGATCTGACCGGCGCCGACAGCTACAGCGCCGGCATGAGCAAGCCCAGCAAGAACGGAACGTTCACGGTCGAGCTGATGTCCAGCGATCCGGGACCGCCCATCAGAGGCACCAACGACTGGACCGTGGTCATCACCGACGCCGCTGGTACTGCGGTCGACGGAGCGGCCATCGCCGTCACGCCCTTCATGCCGGCCCACAACCACGGCACCACCGTGAGGGCCGTGGTGACGC
Source organism: Myxococcales bacterium (assembly GCA_034666225.1). Classification (GTDB taxonomy): domain Bacteria; phylum Myxococcota_A; class Polyangia; order Fen-1088; family Fen-1088; genus DATKEU01. The sequence goes on along the minus strand of JAXDMH010000594.1, from coordinate 303 downwards.
CGCTGGCGAACGGGAGCTACGGAATCGCGCCACTGTATTTCTTCATGGCCGGCGTCTGGCAGACGACGCTGGACATCAAGCCGACCGGCGACGGCGCCACCGCGGACAGCGTCGTGTTCTCGTTTTGCGTCGACGGCTGATCGTCACGGTTAGCGCGTCGCCGTCACATCTGGGCGGGGCAGTGGGCGTGGCTCTGGGCCCGATTCGGCGTGGGCCGATATGTGGGGCTGGGCAGGATGCAGTAAAGCGCCAGGCCGTCACTGCCCACCACCGCGGTGCTGGCCGCGCGCGTCCATTCGACCG
>JAXDMH010000593.1:0-4112 GCA_034666225.1 Myxococcales bacterium | reverse complement strand
GGATGAAGAGAACCGCTACGTGTCGCTGGGGGCGGCCGAGGCTGCGGACAGCAAGACCTTCCCGCTGGCGGCACGGTCCATCGCGGCCGGTTTGCTGCAGTCGCCGCACTTCCTTTACCGGGTCGAGATCGGCGGCGCGGCCATCGCCGGCGCCTCGTACGCGCGCTTCACCGGGTACGAGACGGCCAGCCGCCTGTCGTACCTGTTCTGGGGGACCACGCCCGATGCGACCGCGCTGGACGCCGCCACCACCGGTGCGCTGGACACGCCCGAGGGCGTGCGCAAGGAGGTCGACCGCTTGCTGGCATCTTCGCGCGTGGTCGACGGCTTTTACGAGATGGTCGAGGATCTCATGTCGCTGGACGCGGTGGACATGATGGCCAAGGACACCAAGCTGTTCCCCCAGCTGACGCCCACCATCCGCCAGGCCATGCGGCAGGAGATCCTGCGCATGTTCCGCGACGTCTCGCTCGATCGCGACGCCGACATGATGGAGCTCTACACCACCAATCGCACGTTCGTGAACGCCGAGCTCGGCAAGCTGTACGGCATCACGACGACGAGCACGGACGTCGTGGCCGCCGATCTGCCGGCGGCGCAGCCGCGCGCGGGTCTTTTGACCACGTCGGCCGTCCTGGCGGTGCAGGACAAGCCCTACCAGACGTCGCCCACCCGGCGCGGCGCCTTCTTCTGGCGATCGCTGATGTGCACGCACATCCCCGACCCGCCCGCCGGCGTCAACGTGAACATCCCGCCGCCGCCGGCTGGCATGGTGGTCAGCCGCCGCCAGCTCCTGGCGGGCCACGCCACCGACCCGTCGTGCGCCGGCTGCCACAGCATGATGGATCCCATCGGCCTGGCGTTCGAGAACTTCGACGCCATGGGCGCCTACCGGACGACGGACGAGAACGGACAGCCCATCGACGCGCACGGCGACCTGAACGGCAAAGCCTTCACCGGCCCGCGCGAGCTGGGCGCGCTGGTCGGGCAAAGCGACGCGGCCCGCGCCTGCATCGCCCGCCGGATCTACCGCTTCGCCACCGGCCGCAACGAGAACGGGTATGACGACGCGCAGATCGCGCTTCTGGACAAGGCGTTCAACCAGGCGGGCCGCAAGTACAAGAGCCTGGTGGCCAGCCTGGTGGCCAGCGATGGGTTCCGCAACGTTTCCCTCACGAAGTAAGACGGCAGGAGAAAGTCATGGCGATCAGCATTCCACGCAAACCGATCTCACGACGACACCTCCTGCGGGGGATGGCCGCCGGGGCCATGGTCTCCGTCGGCCTGCCGCGCCTCAACGGCATGCTCAACGGCAACGGCACCGCCTATGCGGCGGGCGGCGCGCTGCCAAAGCGATTCGGCGTCTGGTTCTGGGGCAACGGGATGATCCCGCCGCGCTGGATCCCGAAGACCGCCGGCATCGGCGACAACTGGGCCCTGAGCGAGCAGTTGATGCCTTTCGCCAAGGTGAAGAAGAACCTGACCGTGCTCACCGGCTATGAGATCAAGATGACCGGGTCGGTGCACCGGATCGGTCCCGCCGGCGCGCTGAGCGCCAGCCCGCACAACACGGCGCTGAATTACACCGCGCCCACCATCGACAACGTGATCGCCAAGCTCATCGGCACGACGACGCCGTTCCAGTCGCTGCAGCTCGGCATCTGTCGCGCCACCGCCAACGGCGAAGGTCAGGCGGTGAACTACGCGTCGGCCACCGGCCTCAACAGCCCCGTGCAGCCCGAGTACGACGCCAGGGCGGTATTTGCCCGCCTGTTCGGCAAGGCTCCCGCCCCGGGCATGACGCCAAGCGCGCCAGCCAACAGCGCGGCGTCGCGCAAGCGCATCCTCGACGCCGTCTCGCTGGACGTCAAGGACCTGCAAAAGCGCCTGGGCGCCGACGACGTCCGTCGCCTGGACCAGCACCTGGACGGCATCAACCAGCTGGAAAAGCGCCTCGCCATGACGACGATGCCGATGGGGATGGGCTGCGCGCCGCCCACCGGCGCGCCGGACAAGTACCCGCCGGTGCTGGCCGACAACAACGGCCTCGTCACCCCCGAGCAGAACAACGCCATGATCGAGCTGTCGACCTATGCGCTGTCGTGCGATATCACCCGCGTGTTGCTCTTCCAGCACGGCCGTCCGGCGGCGCACTACAACATGGGCGTCATCGGCATCACCAAGGACATCCACGACGACATCAGCCACCAGGAGACCGGCGACCAGCCGATCTTCAACAGCGCGGTGATGTACTGGATGGATCAGTTCCGCGTGTTCGTCGAGAAGCTGCAGGACACGCCCGACGGCGCCGCCAACCTGCTCGAGAACTCGGCCATCTATGCCACGTCGGACGTGTCGTTCGGCAGGACGCACTCTGTCGACGAGTACCCGCTGCTGGTGTTCGGCCGCGCCGGCGGCGCCTTGAAGGGCGACCAGCACGTGCGCAGCGCCAAGGACAACGTCAGCAAGCTGCTGTTCACGCTGGTCAATGTCTTCGGGGGCAACGTCACCAGCTTTGGCGCCGGCGGCGGCATGGTGACCAGCGGCGTCTCGGAAATCTTGGTGTAGCCCCCCCGATCCTCAAGGCGCGGGCAGGCCCAGAAGGAACGGAACGATGGCGTTCGCATAGTTGACGCCGTTGTAGTTCGGGTCGGCGTGGTTGCCGCCGGGGAACTCGCACCAGACGACGGGGTAGGCCGCCGGGCAGCCGGTGTACTTCATGCAGAAGGGATACTTTGGATCGTAAGGCGCGGTGGCCTTTCCGACGCAGCCGTTCCTGGTCAGCAGTTCGTCCCGCGCCGGCGCCGAGCCGTAGGTGTCTTCGATGACGTTCAGGTTCGGGAGCGGGCCCACCGGGTTGCCGGTGTCCCTGTCCGAAGCGACCATGAAGGCGGCGGTGGGGCCGTCGCACGGCCACCGGTGTTCGCGCAGGCCGCCCGCCAGGGTGTACACGCCGCGCATCGTGCTGGCGGACGCGCAGGTGATGAGCAGCGACTCCCAGGCGCCGCTGCTGCTGCCGCCGGAGAATTCGGCGCCGAGATCGACGCAGAAGTTGGCTTCGACCCAGTCTTGAACGGCGAGGAAGTAGGGGATCTCGGGGCCGTTCACGCAGTCGGCGACGTTCTTGATGTCGGGCGTGCAGCGGATGCCGCCGTCGGCGAAGCACAAGGCGTTCGACGCCAAGCTCACCATCTGCAGGCCGATCTTGATGGCGCTGTCCTCGCCGGGGACGGCGAATCCCACGCCCGTGAGGGGCGGTTCGTGCCCACACCCGTTGCCACCGTAGAACACCGGGTAGGGATGGTTCGGGTCGTAACCCGCGGGAACCTGGATGGTGAAGTCCCGGTCGATGAAGGTCTCGCCGTTGGCGGTCATCTGCGCGTCGCGCCCCCCCGGCGCAAAGGGCGGGGCGATGCAGTTCTTCGGGCAGTTGGGGATCGTGCAAGACGCGCAGGCGGGGATGGCGATCCGGTGGTTGGTGAACGACATCGCCGTCGCGCCCATGGGCGTCTTGCTGCAGCCGGCGCTCTTCATTCCGGTGCGCCCTTTGCCGACCAGGCCGCCCGTGTCGCCGCCCCCGTCGGCGCTGCCGCTGTTGCCGCGATCGCCGGCGGTGTCAGGCGCAGCTCCACCGCCCGCGCCCCCGCTGCCCGCGCCGCCGCTGCCGACAGTCACCGGTGTGTCGGCACCGGGCGCGTCGATGGTGCTCCCACCGGCGCCGCCCGAACCGGCGGAGCCGCCCGTGCCGCCTCCGCTCCCTCCCGGCGATCCCGTGGTTCCGGGGCTGTTCGTGCAGGCAGCCGCACCGAGGGAGATCAGAACTGCGGCCCTGAGAAGAGTTCGCATCATTTCTCACACGGACGCCCGCGAGCATGAAACCAGGCAGGGGAGCGTCATGAATCTGGCGAGAGCGGGGCGCGGGACGCAGCCAGAGGGCCAGAAAACAGTGAATTCCACGTGGCGCGTATCGTGCATTGATGCGTCGGCGATGAGCCACGTCCAAGGCGCCCCTTCGTCGTCGATCCAGTCGGGCGGGCGTTCCGATCGGCCGCTGATTGCTACTTCGCTGGCGCCCACCAAGCTGGAGCGACAGAAGGCGGCGGTGGCCAGCT
>JAXDMH010000592.1:0-4716 GCA_034666225.1 Myxococcales bacterium | reverse complement strand
AAGACGCGCGAGTCGGGCGGCACGATGATCTCGAGCGCGTACAAGCTGTGCGCCAAGATGATCCAGGACGACTTCCCGCCGTCAGAGTGGAACATCTACCCGTTTCATTTCTCCGACGGCGACAACTGGTCGGTCGACGACACCGTCCAGTGCGTCGAGCTGCTGCGCACGCACATCCTGCCCAAGGTGAACCTGTTCTGTTACGGCCAGGTGGAGAGCCCCTACGGCTCCGGTCAGTTCATCAAGGACCTGAACGAACACTTTGACGGCGACGACAACCTGACGGTGTCGGAGATCAAGGGCAAGGAAGCCATCATGGATTCCATCCGCGAGTTCCTGGGCAAGGGCAAATGAAGAAGGCAATGGCGCGATGAAGGCAGTGGCCCGGCTGCCAGCCTACCTGGCCGACATCCAGCGCGAGATCGAGGGGCACGCCCGAGGCTTTGGCCTGGATTTCTGGGAGGTCGAGTTCGAGATCCTCGACTACAAGCGCATGCAGGAGGTGGCGGCGTTCGGCGGGTTTCCGGTCCGCTATCCGCACTGGCGCTTTGGCATGGAGTTCGAGCACCTGTCCAAGAGCCACATCTATGGCTTCTCGAAAATCTACGAGATGGTCATCAACAACAACCCGGCGTACGCCTACCTGCTGGAAGGCAATTCGCTGGTTGATCAGAAGATGGTCATCGCCCACGTCCTGGGGCACGTCGACTTCTTCAAGAACAACTATTTCTTCTCCAAGACCGACCGCCGGATGATCGACGGCATGGCCAACCACGCCACGCGCGTGCGCCGCCACATGGAACGCCTGGGCATCGACAAGGTCGAGAGCTTCATCGATTCGTGCCTGTGCCTGGAAAACCTCATCGACCCGATGTCGCCGTTCATCACCCGGCACGCGCCGGTGGAACGCGCCGACAAGAAGGTGGAGACGCCGGAGATCCCGCGCATGCGGGCCAAGTCGTACATGGACAAGTTCATCAACCCGCCGGCGTACATGGAAGAGCAGCGGCGCAAGATCGAACACGAGCGGGACAAGCCCAAGCGACACCCCGCCGAGCCCGAGCGCGACGTGCTGCTGTTCCTGCTGCAGAACGCGCCGCTGGACCCCTGGGAACGCGACATCCTGGAGATCATCCGCGACGAGGCCTATTACTTCGCGCCGCAGCGACAGACCAAGGTCTTGAACGAAGGCTGGGCGGCCTACTGGCACAGCAAGATCATGACCGAGCGGACCCTGAAGGCGTCGGAGATCATCGACTATGCCGACCACAACGCCGGCGTGCTGGCCACGGCGCCCGGGCAATGGAACCCGTACAAGGTCGGCATCGAGCTGCTGCGCCACGTGGAAGAGCGCTGGGACAAGGGACGCTTTGGCCGCGAGTGGAACGAATGCCAGAGCCTGGACGAGCGCCGGACCTGGGATCTTCGCCTGGGCCTGGGCCGCAAGAAGATCTTCGAGGTGCGCAAGCTGTACAACGACGTCACGTTCATCGACGAGTTCTTCACCATCGATTTTTGCGAGCAGCACAAGTTCTTCTCGTTTTCGATGAACGAACGGTCGGGCAATTACGAGATCGATTCGCGCGAGTTTCAGAAGGTCAAGAACAAGATCCTGTTCCAGCTGACCAACTTTGGCGATCCCTTCATCCTGGTCGAGGACGCCAACCACGAGAACCGCGGCGAGCTGTTGCTTCAACACCGCCACGAAGGCATCGACCTGGACGTCGAACACGCCCGCGCCACGCTGGCCGCCATGGGCCGCATCTGGCGCCGCCCGGTCAACCTGCTCACCACCGTCGACAGCAAAGCCAAGATGCTCCGTTACGACGGCAAAGAGCACACCGACAAGAGCGTCAGCTAGGGGGCGCTCGCTGCGCTCGCTGCGCGAAAGGGGCCTGCTGGCCCCTCTCGCGGGCTCTCCCCGGCGCTCTCGCAAGGTGAGCCGCGCGGGCACAGCCCGCGCTCCCGTCGATGGACTCGCTCCCTTCGGTCGCTCCGGCGCCCAAGACAACGGGCAGATAGTCGGGCAGCGGATTCGCCCGTCTGGACAAGCGTTGGCGACTGCGATACCAGCCCTGGTATGGACATCTCCCCACGGTGGGCCGCCCCGTGAGCGACACCGTCACTGGCCACCTCTCCTCTGATGATGGAGGCTCCGTCGCCCGTGTCACCCGGGCGGCGCTGTTGCTGGGCGGCACGGGACTGTCGGTTGGCTTTGGTCTGGCCTTCGTCCTGTTGAAGGGGGACCTGACCGCCTATTTGACCGCCAATGTTCTCAGCCCACGAGCGCGGGCGTTCTTGCTGGGGTTCGGCGCGGCAGTCTCATTGGTGGCCGTTGCGGGCGGCGGTCTCTATCTCTGGCTGAAACGACGTGAACCGACGGCGGCCACCAGCCTGTTGCATGTGGCCAGACGGCTGAGCCCGCTGTGTGTCGTCGGGTTTCTGCCTTTGCTGTTTCGCTGGCAGATCTGGCAGTCGCGCGAGCTGACCTTCCTGTCTCTCGTTGCCATCGCCACACTCACCTTCGAGGTGGCCCTGCGAACCTGTCTGGCCGCGGGGCCACTGCCGGTCGAGCGCGCCTTTTGCCAGCGGCTGTTGTCAGTGGTGCCAGCTGGGTTCCGCGATCGGTTGCCGCGGGCGCAGTCCTGGCCGCTGTGGATCGTGGTGGCCTGCGCCGCCGGTTATGTCGCCTACTTCGCGTATTACACCCTGGCCTTTCACTGGGGCGTCCACAGCAGCTTCGATCTGGCCCTGGAAGACAATCTGCTGTGGAACGTCAGCCATTTCGCCCATGAGTTCTTTCGTTCCACCCCGATCTTCGGGCCGCACGGCTCGCATTTCTCACATCACGCGACGTTCTTCGCCTACGTGATAGCGCCCTTCTACGCCATCCACCCTGGCGCCGGGACGTTGCTGTTCATCCAGGCGCTGCTGATGGGCGCCGCGGCTGTTCCGTTGTTTCTGTTTGTCAGGCTGCACCTGCCCGCCGCCGCCGCTTGCCTGATCGCTGTCTGCTACCTGATGTACCCACCGCTGCACGGAGCAAACCTTTACGAATTTCACTATCTGCCGCTGGGTACATTTTTCCTGCTGACCGCGCTGTACGCGCTGGAGTCAAAGCGCGACCGCCTGGCCATCGTTGCGGTGATCTTGACGTTGTCCGTACGCGAGGACGTCGCCGCCGGTCTGTCCATCTGGGGCCTCTACCTGGTCCTGACCGGCCGACGACCGCGAGCAGGCCTGTCCCTGGCGATCCTGGGTCTGGGCTATTTCGTGCTGATGAAGATGGTCCTGATGCCGCTCTACGGCCACGGCGAGAGCTTTACCGACATGTTCAAGGGGTTGATTCCCCAGGGCGAAAATTCCTTCGGCGGCGTCCTCAAGACGGTGGTGGGAAATCCCGCCTACACGCTGGCCACGCTTCTGGACCAGGGCAAGCTCATCTACCTGTTGCTGCTCCTCGTGCCTCTGGCGTTCCTGCCGGTGCGGAGCCCGCTGGCGCTGTTGTTTGTCCTCCCCGGTTTTCTCTTCACGCTGCTTTCGACCGGGTACGGCCCGTTGATCAATATTCATTTTCAGTACACCGCCAACTGGACGGTTTACCTGTTCGTCTCGATGGCCCTGGCTCTGCGCAAATACGATTCGTACAAGCTGACCGCTGCGCTGGGGGCGCTGACGGTGGCCATCCTCGCCACCAGTTACCAGTACGGCGCCATCCTGCAACACAACACCTCATATGGTGGAGGGATTCCCTATCACTTTGGCGTCAACGACGTCGATCGGCAACGCCGGCAATCCATGGACGCCATCCTGAAGGTGCTGCCCCCGCGGGCCAAGGTCGTCGGCTCGGGATTCGTGATTCCGCAGGTGTCCAGTCGCCCGGATGCCTACACGATGACCATCGGCGTGTTCGACGGCGACTATCTGGTCTTTCCGACGGAGCCCCAGGATTTCATCGTGAATGAACGTCAGACGGTGACCAGCCTGCTCTCCAACAACACGTTCGGGGTGGTGCTCGTTCAACCACCCTTCGCGCTGGCCAGGCGGGGCTATTCAACCGATCAAAACCAGAGTCTTCTCTCTCGCTGGCGCTAGCGCCCCTACGACGTCGGCAGCGCCGCCGACTTGGGCGCATAGCGAATCTTCTGGCTGGCCGACATGTCGATGATCCCCACCAGGTTCATCAGCCGCATCACCTGGTACGTCGGGTCGATCTCGAACCAGCGCGCCGCGAAGTTGGGGCTCATGGGGTACTTGTGGTGGTTGTTCTGGAACAGCTCGCCGCCGGTGATCAGATCGATCGGCAAGGTGTTCCGGGACGCATCGTCCAGGTCGAAGTTGCGGTAGCCATAGCGGTGCCCCGACCAGTTGACGATGGCCCCGTGCATGGCGCCCATGATCCAGTGCCCGGGCAGCAGCGCCCATTGCCAGGGCGCGGTGACGAACGCCCAGTAAAAGGCGAAGAAGGCGGCGGCCCACACCACGCGCATGGGCCAGCTTTTCCCCATCCACTCCAGGATTCGCGATTGCGGAAACGCGCCGTCAAAGCGCGGCTCGGGCGCCTTCTCGAAGTACGCGATCTCGTGATAGATGCGCTTGGTCCGGTACATCATGGTGAAGAGGCCGGGGATCAGCGCGCGGTAACGGGTCGGGGTGTGCGGGTCCCCGGCGCCGTCGCTGTAGGCGTGGTGCATGCGGTGAAGCACGGCGTACCCG
>JAXDMH010000591.1:0-7558 GCA_034666225.1 Myxococcales bacterium | reverse complement strand
GGAGTTTCCGGGGACGGTAGTGGCGGTGACGCACGATCGTTACTTCCTGGACAACGTGGCCGGCTGGATCCTGGAGCTGGATCGCGGCGCCGGGATCCCCTGGCAGGGAAACTATTCGTCGTGGCTTGACCAGAAGCAGAAGCGTCTGGCGCAGGAAGAAAAGACGGAGTCGGCGCGGCAACGCACGCTGGCCCGAGAGCTGGAATGGGTGCGCGCCTCACCGCGGGCGCGGCAGGCCAAATCCAAGGCCCGCCTGGCGGCATACGACCAGCTGCTGGCCGAGGAGCAGAGCAAGCGCGAGGACAACGTCGAGATCGCCATCCCCCCCGGGCCGCGCCTGGGCGACGTGGTGGTCAAGGCCGAGCACTTGAAGAAGGCTTACGGCGACAAGGTGCTGATCGAAGACCTGACCTTCAACCTTCCGCGCGGAGGCATCGTCGGGATCATCGGCGCCAACGGCGCCGGCAAGACCACGCTGTTTCGCATGATCACCGGCCAGGAAAAACCGGACGGCGGCCTCCTGCGCATCGGCGAGACGGTCAAGCTGGCCTACGTCGATCAAAGTCGGGACAGCCTGAAAGGCGAAAACACCGCGTACGACGAGATCGCCCAGGGCGCCGAGTTCCTCGAGATCGGCAAGCGCAAGGTGCCGTCGCGCGCCTACGTGGCCGGTTTCAACTTCAAGGGGTCGGATCAGCAAAAGCGGGTCAAGGACCTGTCCGGCGGCGAACGCAATCGCGTTCACCTGGCCAAGGTCCTGCGCAGCGGCGGCAACGTTCTCTTGCTGGACGAGCCGACCAACGATCTGGACGTCGATACGCTGCGCTCGCTTGAGGACGCCGTGCTGTCCTTTGCCGGCTGCGTGGTGGTGATCAGCCACGATCGCTGGTTTCTGGATCGCGTGGCGACCCACATACTGGCCTTCGAGGGCGACAGCCAGGTGGTCTGGTTCGAAGGCAACTATCAAGACTACGAGGCCGACCGCCATCGTCGTCTGGGCAGCGCCGCCGATCAGCCCCACCGCATCAAATACAAGAAGCTCACGCACTAGGCCTGCTGTCATGCAGTCCAGGTCTTCTTCTTGTTGCGTGCCTGCGCTGACAGGCGTGGCCTTCGCCAGCGCCTTTGCGTTTCTCGGTTGTGGATCATCGGGCATGTCTCAGGTCGACCTGGCCGTTGAGCAACCGAATCGCCAGATGGAAGGGGGGACTGTCGACAAAGACCCGGTCGACGCCGGGCCAGTCGACGCTCCGCCCGTCGAGACCGGCTCCTTCGAAGTCGCCGTTGACGATGCGCCGACTGACACCGCGTCCGTCGAGGTCGGAGCGGATCGGGGGACCTTACCGGGCGACGCGCCCGGCATGCGGTGCAACGGCTACCAGGAGCTTTGCGATCGGCGCTTTGATCAGGTCGTCTTTGCCACCGCCCATAACGCGATGTCGAACGCCGACGACGGCTGGGTCTTCCCCGATCAGACGCATTCGATTGCCCGTCAGCTTGAGGACGGAATTCGCGCCATGCTCATCGACACCTATTCCTATCTGGGCGCGAGCTATCTCTGTCACACCTCTTGTCTGCTGGGAAACAAGAAGCTGGCGGATGCCCTGGGCGAGATGGCAACCTTCCTGCGCGCCCATCCCAACGAGGTGCTGACGCTGGACATCGAGGATCACCTTTCGGCCGCCGACACCGAGGCGGCTTTCGTCAGCAGCGGTCTCGCCGATCTTGTCTATGTCCACCCGACCGGCGCTCCTTGGCCGACGCTGCGAACGATGATCGAAAGCGGCCACCGCGTCCTGGTGGGCGCGGAGAACGGGCAGCCGCCGCCCGCCTGGTTTCACCACTTCTACGACCTGGCCTGGGACACGCCGTACACCTTCAAGACCCCCGCTGATTTCTCCTGCGCGCAGAACCGCGGCACGCGCACGAACGCGCTCTTTCTCCTCAACCACTGGCTGGAAAACCCGCTCCCCGACGAGACGCTGAGCCAGACCGCCAACGCCCACGACACGCTGCTGGGTCGGGCCCGCCAGTGTCAGCGCGAAAGCGGAAAGCTGCCCAACTTTGTGGCGGTGAATCACTACTCGACCGGCGATCTTTTCCAGGTCGTGCGCGAACTGAACGGCCTGTAAGTCACGGACGACACTCCGGGACGTTCGAGACTTGGTCCGCAGGTTGGGATACACTGAATGCGATGATTCCATTCGAAGATCTGGAGAGAGCTCTGGCGCGCTGGAAATCTCGAGGACGTGACGGGGCGACGCCCGAGCCGACCGGCGAGGTCGAGATGGGGACCGCTCCGCGCAGCGTGGACGGTTTGCCGGCGCCGATGGAACAGACGGGCGAGATCGATCTCAATGACGACGTTATAGAAAGCGTCGATATCCACCGCCGCCACTAGAAGGCGGAGGCAGCGGCTCGAGCGTAGGACGGCCGACGATCCCTTCGGGAACTTCGGGACCTGCACGCCCTGCCACCCCACCCCGCGCTTCGCGCGCCCTCGCCAGGCCGCTGGCTATTATGCCGAGGCTGCGCTTCCGCTCCTCGAGTACATCAGTACACTCCGGTGCGGTTCTCGCCTCGGCTACGCCATCGGCCCGGCTTGTCGGCCGGGTCTCGAAGCTACGCCGCCAATTTCGTCGGGAGCGGGTACTGGTTTTCCTTCGTCAGCGTTGCCAAGGTGGAGCCACGGTCAGGCGGGGGCCGGTGGAGCCTTGGGGGTGGTCCCACAGCTGGCAGGTGACGGGGCGGTGGCGTTGGTCCAGCGCCTCGCAATAGTTCGTCAGCTGGCAGCGTCGAATGTCGTCGCCGCGGCCCAGTCGCATCTTGGTGAACCAGTCGGGATCGGCCAGGCTCTGGCGTGCCGACGCGATGATGTCGGCGTCGCCGCGCGCCAGCGCCGCCTCTGCCAGCGAGAAGGTGGTGATGCCGCCGGCGGCGACCACCGGCGTCTCGTGACCGGCGGCGCGCACGGCGGCGCGCACGAACCGGGCCGCCGCCAGCTGTCGACCGAACGGGCCGCGCTGGTCCGAGTGGACGGTGGGCATGCAGGCGTCGCCGCTGGGCCCGGTGTAGGGATAGGCTGCCTCGCCGACGCGGGGCTGGGCGGCGTCCTCGAACTTGCCCCCCTGCGACAGCGACAGATAGTCGGCGCCGGCACGCGCGAACGACACCGCGAAGTGCGCGGCCTCGTCGGTGTCCAGCCCGCCCGCGATCGCTTCGTCCGAGAGAAAACGAATCCCCACCACGAACTGCCCATCGGTGGCTGCCCGGGCGGCCTGCAGGGCCAGCACCGGCACGCGCTGGCGGTCCTCGCGTGCGCCGCCGAACCCATCGCTGCGGGTGTTCAGCGGCGATAGGAACGAGGCCAGCGTGTAGGCGTGGGCGGCGTGCAGCTCGACGCCGTCAAAGCCGGCGGCCTGAGCGCGTGCTGCCGCGGCGGCGAACAGTCCGGGCAGGCGTTCCGGCAAATCGCGGATGTGCGGCTGCTCGACGTCGGTGACCCGCTCGCGCCAGCCCATGGTCAGCGTCTCCCACTCGCGCGCCGACAGGACGGCCTGTTGCTGCCCCGGTGACAGGCGCGCCAGGAATTGTCGGACCTCGGCTTCGGGCGCGGTGGCCATCGCGCCCGCGTCGTCGTCGACAGCGTCGCCGCGGGCCGCCGCCAGGGCGTTTCGATGATGGTCGGTGATCACCAGGAACTCGGCGAAGAAGCGATTGGCGTCGGGACGGCGGCGGATGGCCAGAAAATCGATGAGCTGGATGAAGACCAGCGTTTCGCCACCGCTGCGCCGGCGGACGGTCTCGACCAGGGCGCGCAGCCCGGCCACGAACCGGTCGTCGCCGATGCGCAGCAGGGGCCCGCTGGGGACGTCGCGGATGCCGGTCGCCTCGACGACCAGCACGCCGGGTCGTCCTTCGGCGAAACGGCCGTACCAGTCGAGCAGCGCCGGCGTCACCACACCGTCAAGGTTGGCCCGCCAGGGAACCATGGCGGGAACCCAGGTCCGGCTTTTCGCCAGGCGCGCGCCCACCTTCACCGGCGAAAAGAGCCGCGCCCGGGCCGCCTCGGTGGCGGTCGGCCAGGATTCGGGGGCAATGGCGTGCTTGATCAGACTCGCTTCCGATCAGGTCAACTAGAAATAGAGGCGCACGCCCAGGGCGCCTTCCAGGTCGACGTACAGGGGCAAGATCAGCAGCGCCGGGGCGATCTCGACGTAGACCTCCAGAAAGTTGGGGTTGTGAAACATGAAATCCAGCCCGATGGGCATACGGATACCCAGGTCGAAGTCGTGCTCGTACCGGTTGTCGTCGCCGAAGGAATAAAGGCGCCCGCCCACGCCGATGTGCCAGTCCAGCTGCAGCGGCCCCTTGACCAGGTTCGACTGCCACAGATAGTCGACGTTCATGCTGAACTCCCGGTAGGCATAGTCGCAGCGCAAGCCGTTGGTGTCGCAGCGCCGCCAGCCGTAGTGCTGAAAGCCCAGCCCGAAATCGACGGCGTTGGTCTGGCTGACCCAAACCTTGCCGACGATCCCGGTGGGATCTCCCAGCGCCACGCCCAGACCAATCTTGCGCGAGTAGCCGACCTCGGTCGCCCGCGCCGAGTGGGCCAGCGCAAGGACCAGGAGCCCGGCGACGAATGCGTTCATAACGAAGCGTTTCATGGGCGATATAGTACGAGCGTCTTGAATCGAGACAACAGGCGTCGACCAATTTTGCCGACGGGCGGGCCCCCGAATAAGAGGAATGCTGTGAATCGGCGCCGATTACCGGCACGGGGGGGCGTGGTCCTGCCGGCCTTTTTTCTTGCCCTGTCCCTGAGCTGCGGCCGGACGCCGGACCGTGGCGCGGGCAGGGACGGCGGATCGCGGACCGGCAATCCGGCTGCCAGGCTGCCGTCGTCGCAGTCGGTGTCCCAGTCGCCGGCGCAGCTGTGGGCGAATCGTTCGCCGCCGCCGCTGCCGCCCGCCTCGGACGCTGATCTTCTGCCGCCTGCCGCCGGCCTTCCTTCGTCACGGCAGGCCATTCAGGTCGCCGCCGGTGTCGAACGCGTGGTCGACGTTGACCGCGCCCGCGCCGACGGTTTGACGGTGGTCGATCTGTCGGACAGCTGGGCGCCGGCGGTGTTCGCCGACGGGACGGCGCCCGACGGCACGCTGCTGCCCAATCGTTATCGCGCGGTGTTCACCGGGCTGGCCAGCGACCGCACCGACGGTGACGGCCAACCGCTGTCGCCGGGGGAGAAGAACTACCTCGAGCTTTACGGCATCCCCCCCACGCTGTCCGTGCTGCGCGAACGGTTCGTCAGCGACGCCGGTCGTACCTGCGATCCGACCTTCGATGTCGGCAAGTTACTGGCGGTCGATTCCATCGAAACCTGGGGTGCCACCACCGAACAGAAAGAGCTGGGCAAACGTCATTTTCGCGCCCAGCGCCTGGAAGCGGTCCGCGCCCAGGCCGACGCCGAATCGCTGGAGGCGCTGGCCATCGCCGACCCGCGCTATGCCAAGGACGTCAAGGCGCACCGCCGCGCCGAAGCGGAACAGGATGCCTTCGCCGAGATCGAAAAACGGCTGGCGTGCGAGGGCCTGCTGGATCTCACCCGGCACAAGGCCGGGCGGTACGACAGCCTGATGCGCAAGGCGATGTTCGATTTTCAGCAGAAGCACACGGTGATCGACCAGGCCGACATCAGACGATCGACGCTGGAGACGCTGTCGAGGCCGCTGCTGTTCAACGACTATGCGGCCCTGCGCCGTGTGCTGGGCGAGCGAGTGGCCCACGCCGCCGGCATCGTCGAGGACGGTTCAGCCTCGACGACGGCGGGCGCTCCGGCCACGTACCTGGGCAGCGACGGCGTTCGCCACCCGGTGCCCGATCTGATCACGCCGGCCACCGACGCCTTGATGGCCCGGCTGGGCCTGGGGACGCCTCAGGACGCGCTGGCCTTCTTCGTCCGGCACCCGGCCCAGGATTTTCGTTCCCTGCGCGCCGCCGTTCGGCTGGCGCCGCTGCCCGAGTACTACGCCGCCGAGATGAACCTGTCGGCCGAGATCGATCGCGGCGACATCTGGTACGACTTTCCCTTCAACGAAGCCGGCGTCCGCCAGCCGCAGCCGCGCGAACGATTTCCCTCCTTCACCCTGTTCGTCAAATGGCGCGGCGAGCGCGTTCCCCTGTGCCGGTGGCGCACCACCATCGGCGGCTGGCGATCAGAGCTGGCCTCCGACGGGCAGGAATACTTTCGCTACAAGGACTCCGACGTCGGGCCGCGCGTCTGGCGGCACATCGTGGCCGCGCCAGTCTGGATCCCGCCGCCTTCGTCGCCGCTGGGGTCGATGGTCAAAGAAAAGAAAGTGAACGGCATGTTCGTCAAGGTGACCAACTATGACGAGACCGGCCCCGGCTATCTGTCGGCCTACGGTCTGGCGGCGGCCATTCACGAACAGATGCACAAAGGTCCTGACGGCGTGACCTATTTTGACAACGGCATCCGGACCCACGGCTCGTTCGACTACATGTCGCTGCGCGGGCGCTTCTCGCATGGCTGCCATCGTCTTTACAACAATCTGGCGGTGCGGCTGTTTTCGTTCGTGTTGAGGCACCGCCGCGTCCGCACCCTGGGTCCCATCGCGCTGGGATTTCGCCGGTCTTTCTTCTCGAAGGGCGAGGTGTTCGAGCTGCGCCTGCCCAGCCGCGGCTTTTATTTCGAGCTGACGCCACCCTTGCCGGTGGAGACGCTGGAGGGGCGCATCAAAGGAACCCGGCCCAAACCGCTGGCCGGTTATCTGCGCAAGCCCGGCGTGAAATATGCGGCCCAGCCGCCGCCGCCGGCCGCGAATTCGCCGGAGAGCAAGGCCGGCGGCGTGGAGGCGCCGTAGTGGCAGTGATGACAGTATTGAAGATCGGTCCGCGTTGTTCGTCGCGTTCGTTGCGCTGGTTGCCCGTCGTGCTGCTGTCGCTGTCGCTGTCGTCGGCGGCCGGCGCCTGTCGACGGACGCCGCCACCGTCACCGCCGCCAGCGAAGGCGATCGCGCCGCCCGCCCCGATCACGGTCGTCGATGCGGCGCCGCTGACCGTCGCCGCCAGCGCGCCGTCGATCGTCGCACCGGGCGTGGCAACCGTCCCGGCACCGTCGGTCGGCGACGAAACCTTGGTGGCGGAGGAACGCGACCCCGACCCGCGTTCGGCAACGGTGACCATCAAGGTCATCGTCGATCGGCGGCGAAAAGCCCACGTTTTTTGGGGCCGCAAGGATCTGGGCGAAGCGCCGCTGGACTTGCAGCGTCCGCGCGACAGCGGTCCCGTCGATCTTGTGGTGACGGCGCCCGGTTATCTGCCGCTGCACACCCGGGCCTTCACCGATCGCGACGACAAGCTGTTTTTACGGCTTTTTCCTGCCCAGGAGGCGCCCCAGATGCTGGGATATACACCCACCGACAGCGAGCGATCGGCGCGCCGCCCACCCTGACAGGCCTTCAGAACCAGTGTTTTTTGTGCGTTTGGCGCGCGGTTCCGTCGAGAAAGCCGTCGTTTTTGCTTCCAACTTGATCTC
>JAXDMH010000590.1:0-8256 GCA_034666225.1 Myxococcales bacterium | reverse complement strand
ACCACGCTGTCGCTCGACCCCAAGACCGGGCTCCTCACCGAGGTCAGCTCGGCCGCGATCCTCCCGGCCGATTCAAAGCTGGTGCCCGGTTCGGCGCGCCTGCCCGGACCGCCACCCGCGGGCCAGCCGCCCGTTGATCGGTCGAAAGACATCTGGGCGTCCGACCTGCACCTCACCCCCGACGGCAAGTTCCTGTACGCCACCGAACGCACCAGCAGCTCGATCGCCGCCTTCAGCGTCGATTCGTCGACGGGCAAGCTGACCTGGCTGTCGCAGACGCCCACCGAAAAGCAGCCGCGCGGCTTCCGCATCGACGCCAAGGGCAAACCCATGGTCGTCACCGGCGAGAAATCCGAGACCATCTCCGTCTACGCCATCGACGGCGCCACCGGCGCCCTGAAGCTGATCGACAAATACCCCACCGGCAAGGGATCGAACTGGGTGGAGATCGTCAGCCTCTAGGCTGCGAGGCAACCAATTCGCTCCACTCCTTCCGGCGAGGGCGCGGAGGGGTGGGGCAGAGTCTCGTCGATGATGACGGATCTGTGAGCGACTTTTGTCTCTCCAAATTTCACTCGATGGTCTGCAGCGCTTGCCCCGAGCGAGCCGACGTAGCGTGGGAGGGTGGCGCGGAAGGAAGGGGCCACAGCGGGACGGTTCGGCGGGGCCGTTGTCCCTCGGCGCTTCACATTCACAACTCGCGATCTCTAGAATCTCGAACGCGGCCCCGGCGAACCGGCCCGATGGGGAAGGTTTCCTGCAGCGACAGGACCCGCCCACGCGGAGGAGGCGGACGCCGCAAAGTCCACCTCACCTCTAGCGAGGGCAGACCGTGCCGGCGTCGGCGCCGGTGTCCAGCTTGCGCAAGGCGCGTTTGATCTCGTCGGCAGAGTGGATGGCCTCCGACGACGAATCCAGCTCCGCCCGCAACGCTTCGATGATGGCCCGCCGCTCGGACAGCGTCAGACGATCGTCGCAGATGATCGTGTCCAGTCGGCGCGGCAGCTCGGCGACGCTGCTCTGGACGTCTTCGGCGTGGGCGTGCCCGGCCATCCGGATTCTCAGCTCGCGCGTCGCCGTCAAAAAACGCGCCTTTTCGTAACGATAAGGATCCTGGCCGACCATGCGCATGATCTCATCCGTGACGTCCAGCTTGGCGTTCGGGCCCAGCAGGACAACGCTGGCCTCGAAGAAGCACGACCGCGGGTACTGACAGGCCTCGCGCGGATCCGGCCGATAGCGCGAAACCGTCGTGGCGGGCCAGCGGGTCTCATCAGCCGTGACCTCGTCCGGCGTGGCGCCTGCCTTGCGCACGTTCTTCCCACGCGAACGGATCACGCCTTCCAGCGTCGGGACGCCGCGGGGCGGAGGGCTGGGAAGGAAGGGGATCATGTGCCAGACGCTGGCATGCTTGTTATGGAAGGAGACCGTCCCATCGCGCGCGATCCGGGCGTTGAATCCCGGCGCGTCGTCATAAAGAAGGTCGCCGGTCTTGTCGTTGGCGCGCTGCAACCGGTACTGCTCTGCCGACGGCTCTCGGCCCTCCGCGTTGAGCGGAGCCGGCGCTCGCAACAGCGATGGCGACGCGGGCGACCGGGCCGCAGAGGCGGCCGCGCCACCGTCGGCCACCGCCCACATCGCAGCAACAGGAACTATGATCATCGTGACTAACATCACATCTCGCTTTCTAAGCCTCCTCGATTGACCGCCCCACGTCCAGCCAGGATGCCCGCCGCGAAGACGCGCCGCTCTCTGGACAGTCGATCGTTCCTTATTGAATTAATTTCAATATCTGGTTCGATGGGGGCTTCCACCTGTCCACGAGGAATCAATGACTAAAACCAGCGGAATTATCGTTCTAATTTTGGGCCTCACCCTCCTGGCGTCGTGTGACGACAACAGCTTTTCGACCGGCCTTCCCCCCAACAAGAGCCTTGGCTCGCTGAACCCGAACGAGGCATCGCAGCTGTGCACGTCAACCAAGAACTATATCGACGGCAAGGCCCGCACCACGACCTGCCAGTTCACCGCCCTGGCGGCGGGGCTGACGCAGGGAAAGACCGATGCTGACGCCCGCATGATCTGCAAGAGGCAGATGGACCAGTGCCTGGCCGCACCGGCCAAAGGCTCAGGAACGGCGGCCGGCAGCGGCGGAACCGGCACCGTGGACTGCCAGCCTCCCCCGGCGTCCTGCATGGCCACCGTCGGTGAATACGAAACCTGCCTCAATGATGTGTCGGCCGGTTATGACAAGGCCCTGGCCAGCATTCCCAACTGCGACTCGGTGACGTTCTCTCCCAATGGCCTCTCCATGATCATGCCCAGCACGCCCACCACGCCGGCCTCGTGCAACACGGTCACCAGCAAGTGCGCCGGAATCTCCATCGGCGGTGCCAGCGCTGGCGCTGGCAGCGGCAGCGGCAGCGGCAGCGGCACCAAAATCTGAGCTCGCCCGCCACGCGCCGCCCGCCGGCCAGCGGTCACCGCGTCGTCACACCAACGCCGTCGTCGCCAAAACGTCGACGGTGGCCGCCGCCTCCGGCGCCCCCAGCGGAACCGTCCAGAAACTGCGCAGCCGCGCAGGGGCGGCGACGGCATCCGCGGTGGCCCGGGCCAGCGCCAGCAGATGCGTCGGCACGGGGCGCAGCAGCTGAAACTCCCAGCGCACCGCCGGCTCCGCACAGGCGGGATCCAATTGCACCTCGATGCGGCGGCCCGAAACGCCAAACGCCGCCGCCGACAGCGGCAAGCTCAAACCGCGCCCCAGCGCCTTCAGGTACGCCTCCTTCAAGGTCCAAAGCGCCAGAAATCGCCAGCGCTGCGATTCCGCCGCGCAGGCCCGCAGCGTCGCCACCTCGTGGTCCACAAAGTGGCGTTCGGCGATGGCCAGCGCGTCCTCGACGGGCCGCAACGCCTCGACGTCGACGGCCGCCCGCGCCGCGCGCGAAATCAGACAGGCGATCAGACCACGCGTGTGCGCCACGCTGAAGCTGGGCGCGTCGACGCCCGCCGGTCCAATGACCAGAGGCCGCCCGTACGCATCGGGGGCGAACCGCCAGTCCTGGGGCGCAACCGCCGCGTAACGAGACAGCGTGGTCCTCACCAGCGCCCGCGTCACCGCGAAGGCCTCCCGATCGGGCGCGAAGACAAATCGCGCCTGGCGGCCGCGTTCGTCGGGGCTCATCAGCTGGTGGTACGCCGCCAGTTGCTCCGCCGCGCCACAAGCCGCCGGATCCACCAGCCACAGATGATCCTCGCGATCCAGATCCAGCGGCCCCACCGCGCCGACGATAGCACGCGCATTTCCCGCCGATGCCGCGCCCCACGCGTTCAGAAGATCTCCCCGGCCGTAAAATAGACGCCCACCGGGTGCGCGTCGGGCGACCAGGCCACGTCGAACCGCACGACGAACGTTTCGCCCTCTTGCAACCTGAGCCCGCCGCCCAATCCGTATTTCAACCCCCACCCGCTGCCGTCCAGTTCGGGATGGCGGCGCCCCAGCTCTGCCCACAGGCGGCCGCCGTCGGCGAACGCGCCCACGCCCAGCACCATCGGCTTGCGCCACAGCGAGAATGACCAGACCTCGCTGCGCAGCTCGAAATTTTCCAGCACCTTGACCTTGCCGTAGTACCGCAACGCCGGCACACCCCGCACGCCCCGGGCGCCGCCCAGGGCCGGGTTTTCGTCGAACCGCCCCAGCTCGTAAAAAGGAGGCGAACCCAGCAGCGCGTCGCCCACGATCCGCCACGAGATCGTCAGCCAGCGCGTCCACGGGGTGAAAAAGAACCGCGCCGTGGCGTTGAGCTGCTGGTACGAGTACGGCAGCCAGTCCTTCACCGCGGGACTGACCCGCAGCTGGAGGGAATGAAACATCCCACGCCGGGTGACGATCTCGTTGTCGCGCGAATCGTATTGAACGCCGGCCGCGATCAACGCCACGCCATGAGAATCGGCGACATCGCCCAGCAACGCCCGATTCTCGGGCGAGCCGCTCGCCTGCATCTGGGCCAGCAGGCTGCCGGGAGGCACCGTCATCCAGTTGTGCGTGTACTGCAATCCCCCCTGCACGAACCACTGTCGGGCCACCGTGAACCGAGCGTTCCCGCTCACCGTGGCGCGCACCCGTCCAAACTCCGTGTCGACCAGCGCCGTGCCGGGCGGCGGCTCGGGCGTGGCGTTGCCGATCCCGAAGAACGGCAGCGTCGTCTCCTTGGTGAACGCTGCCCGACCGTCCAGACGCAATCGTCCCCCTGGTCCCAACCCCGTGCGGCTGTACGTGAGGTAATAGTCCAGATACGGAATCACCACGCGGTTGCTGTCGCGCAGCTTGAAGCTGATGAAGCCGCCCGTCTCCAATCGCCACACGAAAGGCTGCAATTCAGGAGACAGGCGGGCCCAGTCACCGACCGCGCCGAACCCGATGCCGAAGTCACTGTCGCCGCCGGCCACCGGGACGATGTTGAACTCGCGGTGCGACGGCTGGGGTTGGTTGTCGGAGGACCCTGCGCCGCCGGTCGGTGCCGCCACGGCGCCGGCCAGCGCCACCACCATCAACGCAACGGCGGCCACTGCCAGTCTAGACGGACACGGTGAGGACCGCCTGGCCAGCCACCGTGGTATCGGTCAGCGGCGCGCGGCCCGTCCCCGTGACCAAGATGGTGGCGCCCGCTTTCACGTAAGGAAGAAGGTCGACGTCACCGGTGGGATCCAGGGTCAGCTCATGGGCGCCCGGCTTGGGGACGCCGACGGCGATCTGCTTGTCGGGCAGGCCGCTGCCGCTGGGCGCGCTGATCGTCAGCGACACCGCCGACAGAAAATCGAAGGTCCCGCTGCCCGGTGGCACCACCTTCAGCGTCAACGAGCTGAGCTTCACCGAGTTCGCCAGGTCGGCATTGCTGGGCAGATTTTTCGCGTCCAGCTTGATGGTGCTCACCGTCATCGTCGTGGGTGGGGCCGCTGCGGCGGCGGCATTCCCGGGGATCACCTGCGGCGCGATATCGACCGTCGTGTTGAAAGAAAACCATCCGCAGCCCCCTGCTTGGCCGGCGACCAGCAACAACAAGGCAGCCCGCATCACGATCAAAGAAGCGCGAATCGTGGACATGACAGCCTCCCCCTCAAAGGTGGGGCGCGGGCAGCGCGCGCCAACCCGCGCGCCCAAGATGCAGGCTTTTATCCGACCTCTTGTTCCGGCCGGGATCGTGGCCATATTGAGGACGGTGTTCGGCGCCGCGTTTCGTTCAAAATGATCCGCGCCACTCCGACGCCCATCCGCTGGGCGTCGCCGCCAACTCCACGCGGCTGTCCGGCCACAGCAGCAAGAGGGCTCCCACGCCGACGGCGGCGGCGCCCGCACCCAGCAGCAGGGCGGTGTTTCTATTCTTGCTGATCACGCGGTCGTTGGTGGCGGCGACAACGTGCTGGGGTGTGCTGCCGTCAATGCCGCGCGCAACGATCGCGCGTCCAGGTAATTGATCACGCCCGCCGAGACCAGAGCCAGCCCGGCCACGCCCGCCAACGCGCCCGCCCACCGGCGCACGCGACCCGGCCCCGTCGCACGCGCCCCCGACAGCGCCGCGCCCTTGGTCAGCGCGTCGACGCGTTCACTGTAAGCCGTCACCACGTCGGTCCCGAACGGCAGCGCGAACAGTGTGCTGAACGCGTCGTTGGCGGCGCCGCGTACGGCGGCGTGCGATTCCTGCAGCACCAGCGCCGCGGTCCGCAACGTCGTCGCCGAGGGAGGCAACACGAACTCGCGATCGTCGGCCCCGGCGCGACGCAAGTACAGCTTTTCCGGTGATGGCCGCACCAGGCGCACGCCGGCGGCGCTGTTGAAATCCGCCAGCCGCACACCGCTGGTGTCTTCCAGGTAATAGTGGCCGCTCACGGTCCCGTTGACCTCGATCCGATTCGACGGCGCCGCCCGCAGATCCAGCAGGCGACCGCCGCCGTCCGGCGCGCGCGAGAACATCTCGGGACGAAATCGTTCATTGGGCACAGCGCTGTTCGCCCGGTCGATGAACGCCGCCATCTCCGTATAGCTGATCACGCCGTCACCGTCGGCGTCGGCGGCGCCGTAAAGTCCGGAGCGCACCTCGTGGCTGAAGACCCCGGCCTGAAACGCCGCCCATTCGTGACTCTCACGCGCTGACGACGTGGACAGCAACAGGCCGACGTCGCGCCGCTGGGCGATGGCTCCCAGCTGCGCGAAACCGGTCAAGGTCCGGCGCTGGCCGCCCGGCCCGCGATCCGCGTCGACGATGACGTGGGTCTCGGTGGCCGCCACTGGATCGATGATCCGCGCCAGCAGATCGCTGCCGCCCAGACGCGCGTCTTCCAGCGTGACGTACCACGTAATCGATGGCGTGGTTGCGCGCCACCACGGCCAGCCAGGCCGCCAGATCGCCGCCCTTGAATGACCGGCGCAGCGTCTCGTTGTTGATCACCCGAAAAAAGATCTCGTGCGTGGCGGTCTCAATCTCCGCGGCGACGGTAGCATTTCTGGCGCAGCGCGGAGGGGCGGACCGTCTCGGCGGTTGGACCAAACCGCTCCTGACGATGCTCAAAAGTTGGCCTCAAAGATGGCTAGGTTCCGCGCCGGCAATCTCGTAATTTCTATCCATGCGCCTCGGCATTGATCTCGGCGGGACCAAGATTGAAGGCATCGTTCTTTCCGACACTGGCGCCGTCGTCGCCAGCCAGCGCGTGTCGACCCCGACCGAGAGCTATGACGCTGTGCTGACAGCGATCAAGAATCTGGTTGCGCAATTGGAGGCCACCGCCGACCAGCGCTGCTCGGTGGGCGTCGGTACACCTGGTTTTCGTTCGCCGCGCACCGGCCTCATCAGCAATTCCAACCTCACGACGCTGAACGGGCATCCCATCGACCGCGATCTGGCGAAAGCCATGGACCGCCCCGTCCGCGTCGACAACGACGCCAACTGTTTCGTCCTGTCCGAAGCCACCGACGGTGCGGCCGCGGCACCGCCGGTCTCCGCCAGCGCCGCCAATGCCCAGGCCACCGATGTGGTGTTCGGCGCGACGCTGGGAACGGGCGTGGGCGGCGGTATCGTCATCAACGGCCGCGTCCACGCCGGCGCCAACGGCAGCGCCGCCGAATGGAGCCACACCACACTGCCGTTCTTGCTGCCCGGCGAGCGCTCGCCCTACGCCTGCTTTTGCGGGCGCGCCAGCTGCATCGAATCGTTCATCTCTGGACGAGGCCTGGCGGGCGCCTATGCCGAGGTCGCCGGCCAATCGATCTCGGGACCGGACGTGGCGCGCCTGCTCGCTGGCGGCGATCCCCAGGCCAGCCAGGCGTTCGAAATTTACGCCCACCGGGTGGCCCGCGCGCTGGCCGGCGTCATCAATCTCCTCGACCCGCGCGTCATCGTCCTGGGCGGCGGCGTCTCCAACAACGCCGCCCTCTTCGACCTGGTCCCGCGACTATGGAACCAGTACCGCGTCGCCGACGATCTGCAGACCGACCTGGTTCAGGCGCGACACGGCGACGCCAGCGGCGTCCGTGGCGCTGCCTGCCTTTGGCCGGTCTGACCGTCACCATCTCCTGGAGCCAGAAAATAGCGCACCGGGCCCGTGGTACGCTTTGGTCTTTGCGATGATTCGGGGAAATTACAGCCAATTCTCGGTCGCAACAGCCGCGCTTGGCTTGGGGCTGACGGCGCTTGGTTGCACCGGCGGTCAGTACTCGCTGGGGATCGAATGCACAACTTCGGGAACCGACCGCGAACTGCAGGCCGCCATCGACGCCCAGCCGCGGGTTTCGCTGTGCCCGGGCGCCACGTTCACGCTGGCCACGACGTTGATCCTGCGGCGACCAGGACAGATTCTGGAAACGCTGAATCGGCCCACGCAGCCGTCAGAGATGGCCACCATCATCATGGGCGCTGACTTTCCCACCACACATCAGTTCGCCTTGGCCGCAGCGGTCACCGCTGTCCAGATCGCCAGCATTCGATTCGACGGCAACCGCCGGATGGTGGGCCCCATCAACGGTTTTCAGCTTCTGGGCATCGGGCCGGGAAAGCAGCACCAGATCCTCGGCAACGTCTTCACCGATACGCCGGGCTGGACCCACCTGCACATCGTCGAGCCATGCGATGGAGCGATGATCGTCGGCAACACCGTCGAGACCGGCACGCAGATCCACGACCTCACCGGCCGCAACGCCGACGGACTGTCCATCTCCTGCTCGCACTCGACTATCGCGGACAACACCATCAACGATGTCTCGGG
>JAXDMH010000589.1:0-2725 GCA_034666225.1 Myxococcales bacterium | reverse complement strand
CCCGCCCATGTTGCGGTTCCTTGTGCAGGATGGCCGCCAGCTCGGCGCGCGCCGCCGCCCGATCGCCCAGCTTGCCGTACAGCAGATCGGCGCGGGCCAACCGCAGGGCCGAGATCTCGAACGGGTTGGTGGCCACGGCGATGCGCGCCGCCAGCAACTCGACCACCCGTCCAAAATCGCCGGCCTCTTCCCACACGACGCGCAGGCGTTCAAAGGCGTCCTGGTTGTCGGGGGCGATGGTCAGCACCTGGCGCAGCAGGCTGATGGCGCGCGACGGATCGTCGGCGCCGCGCGCCAGCACCACGCGCGCCGCGAACAGCACGGTCGCCGCGCGATGCGCCGGCACACGCAACACGGCCGCTTCGCGTTCGCACAGATCGACCACGTCGCGCCACGACGATCCGTCGCCCAGCAAGCAGCGCAATCCCGCCAGGGCGGGCAGTGAATGGGGATCGTGCGCCAGGGCCGCGCGCAGCAGCGTCTCGGCCTCGGCTGGGTAACGCCGCAGCTGCAGCGATTGAGCCACGCCGACCAGCGCGGCCGCCGCCGATCGCGGCATGCCCGGGCCCTCGCCGCGCGCGATCCGTTGCGCCAGGGCTTGCGCGGCGCCCACCACCTCGCCCGGTCCGTGATCATCCTGGGCGAGCAGAGCGTCCAGGGCGCGCGCCGCGATCATCAATCCGGGCGGCGCGCTGCCGCGACGTCCGAGCCCAGACGCCATCGCTTCGCGAATCAAACGACCGGCCCGCTTGCCGTCGCGCCGCCCTTCATCCAGCAGCGCCGCCAGGTACAGGGTGGGCGCGGTGGCGATCGCCTCGTGGGGCGGCTCGGTCTCCAGGCGATCGACCAGCTCGCCCCAGCGACCGGCCTGGGCCGCTTGCAGCCAACCGTCCAGCCGGGCGTCGATGGCGCCATCGGCGGCGCGACCGAGGCGGGCCTGGCCGCGACGGGCGTCTGCCGAGAACGGCCCGCCCCGCAGTCGATCGTACAGCGCCGCCGCCGCGTCGGGCTCGCCGACCTGTTCGCGCGCCTCGGCGACCAGCAAGGCCTGGGCGTCGCTGGCGGCCGGATCGGCCACGGCAAGAAGGGCCTGGGCCCGTTCAGTGGGGCCGGGACCCGTCGTCGCCAGCTGCCGCAACAGATCGCGCGCCGGCGGCCAACCGGGGTGGCGCGCCAGCAGCGCGCGGGCCAGCTCGACGGCGCGCAGCCGGTTGCTGCCCTGGATCAGCCATTCCACCGCCTGCAGCTGCGTCTGTCGTGACGCCTGCCGATCCGCTTCGGTCGCCCCGCCCGGCACGCCGTCGCCCCAGGCCCACAGCGCGCTGGCCATGGCGTCGGCGCGATGGGCGCCTTGCAACATCAGCAGGCCAAGAGCGATCGGGTGATCGGGAACCACCGCCAGCACCTGCTCCAGCGCCTCGCAGCGCGCGTTTCGTTCCTGCGGCGTGGCGGACGCCGGCAGCCAGGCAGTGCCGGCGCCGGCCAGCGCGCGGCGCAGGAGCAGCGTCGCCCTGGCGTCGGCGTCGCCGCCCGCATCGTCGGAGGGCAGCGCCGTCGTCGTCGGTGGAGCCGCCGCGTCGGTGGGACGCAGCTCGTCGATGCGCTCGCGCCAGGCCGGTCGCAGTCCGCTGACAGGCCAGGCGTCGACGCCGGAGGACAGCGCCTCCACCGCGGCCGCGCCGTCGCCGTCCGCCCAGGCGGCCGCGGACAGCTTCCAGAAGGCCAGTGATCGCGGCGCCGCCACCGTCGCTGCCCGCCAGGCCGTCGTCGCCGCGCCGTCGCCGTCGCCGTCGCCGTCACCGTCACCGTCACCGTCGATCTGGGGAACGGTCGCCGCGGTCTCTGCCAGTGCCCACGCGGCGGTCGCCGCGCGCGCCGGATCGTGCCCCGCCCACAGACGCAAGGCCCGCGCCCTTCGCGCGCGATCGATCGTCGCCTCGCCCAGCGCTTGCGCCGCCAGCGCCAGCGGAACGGCGTCGGGCGCCGCCGACAGCGCGTCTTCCAGGATCGCCAGCGCGTCGGCCGGTGCGCCCAGGGCGACGAGCGTGCGGGCGTGACGCAAGGCCAGCAGGCTGAGCCCGCCCGCCTCGGGCTGATCGGCGACGACGGCCGCAAAAAGCTCGTCCGCCTCGGCGCGATCGACGACGTCCACCGGCACGGACCCAGGGCCGGCGCCGGGCGTCGCTTGCTCCAGCCGTTCCCGTCGCAACGTCGGCGAGCCGCCGGCTTGCGCTGCGTCTGCCAGAATCTGGCGGGCCCGCGCCTTGTCGCCGCGCCGTCGGGCCAGGCGGGCCGCCCAGCGCGCCACCGACACCGCCAGCGCCGACGGTGGCAGCGCGCCCAGGATCTCCTCCAGCGCCGCTCCCGCTCCCTCTTCGTCGTCGACGGCCAGCCGCGCGGCATCGGGCAAACGACCGACCGCCGCGCCCAGGGTCAGGCCGCCCAGGCGGGCCGCCACGAAGCGTTGCTCGGCCGCCGAGGCGGCATCGCCGGCCACGCTGTTGAACCGCGCCGCCATGGTCATCAGCGCCGCCCCCAGATGTCCGCCCACGGCGTAGGCCGCGTGCTCCAGCGCCGGCGCCGCGTCGGCGGGCGCGTTGCGCCGGATGGCCAGCTCGGCCTCGGCCAGCGATCGCGCCACGCCGGCCGGCATGGCCGCGCTGGCCTTCTCGCCGCGGGCCAGCGCCCATTCCGCCTGCACGCCACGATAGAAGGCCCGCTCGTC
>JAXDMH010000588.1:0-3804 GCA_034666225.1 Myxococcales bacterium | reverse complement strand
CGTGGATCCGGCGCCGCGCACAATCTGGCTCACCACGTTCGAGTCGAGCTTCGTTCTGAAAAAGAGCAGCGACGGCGGCATGAGCTTTGACGCCGGCAAGCCGTTGCAGTTTTTGGGCGGCGAATCGGCGATCGGACCAAAATCATTTTTTGGCGCGGTCAAGGACCCCGGCGTCTTTGTGGCACCGCTGGCAAGTCCCGACAAGGCCACGACCGTGGGTGGTTTTGAGGTGCTGCCGATGTTCCCGTTTGGTCTGGTCACCGATTCGGCTGACAACCTGACGCTGTTCGAATACATGAACGCGTCCGTCATCGCGCACCGCCTGCCGTCGGGAGCCAGCACCTTCCAATCGCCCCGCTCACTGGGATTTTCCGACAATCCACCGGCGGGCGTGGCGCTGTCGCCGCACGCCGTGGCCGTGGGAACGCTGACAGGCGGGCGCGTCCAGGTCTCCGTGCAAATCTTTCCTTGAGACGCTGTCAGTCTCGGCACGCTGGTGTGCCGGTGGCGGCATGGTTGTGCCGGCGATAGCAGCACGGACGGAGCGGGCGGACACATGAAGAGCCGCTGAACGCCATGATTTCGCGGTCACGCTTCCGGTGGCACGCGCCGTGCTGTGGGCGAGGGCATGGCAAAGCGAAAATACCTGGCCCCGGCGCTGGGCGGACTGCTGGCGGTGGGCTGCCAGGTGCCGGAGGGCGCTGTCCAATATCAAACCGGAGGGGCGCCCACTGGGCCCTCGGCTGATGGGGGATCCGACGGGGGAATGGATAGGAACCAGCAGCACGTGATGGTGGACGGGAGTGCGGAAGTGGGGGTGGCCCTACCGATGTGGCAGGAACACTGGTTCGAGCACAATCAGCTGATCAAGAAGGTCGATCAGGACGAAAACTTCGTTCTCTATTTCGACAACGACATGGACCCCGCCAGCGCCAAGTGGATATCGCCCTATCTGTCGTCGCTGTGGAGATACACCAAGGCGACTTATGGCGTTCCCGGCGATCAGGTTCTGTACGCCGTGTTCCACTCGGGCCGGTACATGGGGGCGCACGCGGCGTCGATCTTTGATTCCTCGCACGACAATCACAACGTCATCGATTCGGGCGGCGAGCTTGGTAAATGGAACACGCCCGCGTCGGCTGACCTGCCCACCTGGGTGGCGGGCGGCGTGCTGGAGGGCGCGGCCCTGGGTGTCTCGAATCTGCCGTCGCTGGACCTGACCCAGGCCGAATTTCGCAGCATCTACGTGTACGACGCGATGAAGGCGATCGGCATGGCCGACTTCGCGAAACAGTTGCTGGACGGCGCGATGACCGCGTCCAGCAACAACCCACGCGCCGGCACGTTCTGGACGCGCGACTGGTATTTCCCGCTGTGGCGGGACCACGGCGGCGCCGCGATCTTCGCCCGCTATTACAGCCTGCTGTTCCAGCACTATCCCAAGGTGCCGCGCGATGATGGACGGGGCCTGATGTATGCCCCCGCCATGAACTGGGGCGAGTACATCCACTTCATGAGCGGCGCCGCCGGCACCGAGCTGAAGACACTGGCCACCAAGGCATTCGGTTGGACCGACCAGCGCGAGCTGGAATACCAGCAGGCCAGGGCCAACTTCCCAAAAATTACTTATTGAGGAACTAGCGAATACCGGACCAGCGCGTCGGAACGCAGGCGGCTTGGCCGCCGGAGTTCCATCGCGGGAGGTCTGGAACCCTTCGAGGGTTCCGGATTAACGAATTCCGCGCAGACAGGCGTCCAGCAGGACGTTGCAATAGGTCAGGATCAGCCCGGCGAAGACTCCAATGCCGATGACCTTGATCGCAAAACCCACCGAATCCCCGTGACGCGCCCCCCGCAATCGAGCAATCAGCTGTGCCATCTTTCGGCCCCCCTTTTGACTGAAACTGGTCGGCATTTTATGAGCGGAATGGTCAACAGGATGTTTCGGACCCATACATGTTGCGTAAATTCAGCAGTTGTTTGACGGGGAACGGCTCGCTGCCGCTCGCGCGTCGATCTGACGGGGAACGGCTCGCTGCCGCTCGCGCTCCCCGGTCCCCCTCACTGCGCGCGGCAAAGCCGCGCTACGTTCGCCTTCCCGATTGAAGCGCTGCTCTTCCAATTCAGGAGGCGCGGCTCTGCCGCGCCGGCTCGCCTTGCGAGAAGCGCTGGGGAGAGCCCGCGAGAGGGGCCAGCAGGCCCCTTTCGCGCAGCGAGCGCAGCGAGCGACCTGCGTGCTAGCTTGAAGGTCTGACCCTCCGGACCGAGCTTTCGTTGGTGCTGTCGTCCCTGCTGGTCGTCTCCATCGGCCTGGCAGGAGGAACGGCCATCTATCAGTCGGCGCGCAACATGCGGCGCGAGCTGACCACCGAATATCAACTGTTCGCCGAGAACCGCGCCTTCGCCCTGCGCGACAACTTCGAGATTCTGGAGGACGAGCTGAAGCGGTTGTCGCTGCTGCCGCAGATGAACATGGGCGACGGCGATTCGATGCCCGAGCAGCTGGCGCTGGCCGGCGCGCATGAACACTCGGTCCTGTACAACACCGCCGTGTTGTTGCTGGACGCCAACGGCCTGTGCCAGCGCGCGGTGCCTGACCGCCCCGAGTACCGCGGCCAGGCTTTCGGCGAGCGATCGTGGTTCAAGACGGCCCGCGCCAGCGGCAGCCAGGAGCCGGTCTTTCGCGGGACGGACGATCCCGGGGTGGGGCGCACCATCAAGATCGTCCAGCCCATCACCAGAGGCGAGCGGTTCATGGGGGCGCTGGTGGGCGTGATCTCGCTGGGCGAGACCAACCTCATCACCCCCACGCTGCACGAAAATCTGCCGGCGGCCACGGACGCCGTGCTGGTGGATGAAACCGGGCAGATCATTTTTCCGCCCGATCGTTCGCGCGCCGCCGAGGGGAGCGGGTGGGAGCGGGCCATCGCCGCCGCCGTCACCGGCACGACCGGGGCGCTGTCGGGCGAGGCCAACGGTCAAGAGGCGTTGTTCGCCTATTCTCCGGTGCGGGCGCAGACGCCGTACGCGCTGGTTTTCTCCTGGCCGTGGCGCCGGCTGACGGCGAACCTGATCCAGCAGGCCTGGACGCTGGCCGGCATTCTCCTGTTCGGGTTGATCCTGGCGGCCATCGCCGGGTTGATGCTGTCGGCGTATCTCACCCGCCCGCTGGAGGTCCTTGGTGACGGCGCCATTCGCATCGCGCGCGGCGAGCAGGTGCTGGCCTTGAACGTGCCGGGCGCGGCGCGGACGCAGGAGGTAGGCGCGGTGATGGCCGCCTTCGCGCACATGGAGACGTCGATTCGCCAGCGTGACCAGGAGCTGCGCGACGCCGCGGCCTTGCTGGAACAGAGGGTCATATCGCGCACCCAGGAGCTGGTGGCGACGCAGCAGGCGCTGGTGGAGGCGGAGCGGTTCGCCGCCATGGGCAAGACGTCGGCGGCCATCGCCCACGAGCTGAAGAACGCCCTGAACGGCCTGGGCATGGCCATCGAGCTGATCTTGCAAGATCCCGGCAACCAGGCCCGGGTGGGTCGGCTGCGCGCCCAGGTGATCGACGAGGTGGCCCGGCTGCGCGACACGGTCGATTCGCTGCTGTCGTTCTCGCGATCGCCGCGCATCGATCGGGCGCCGGCCGATCTGGCGCCGCTGCTGTCGCGGGTGCGCGACCAGCTGGCTGACCTGATCAGCGATCGCGACGCGGAGGTTCGCATCGAGGCGCCGGATTCGCTTCCGTTTGTCTGCGATTCGCACAAGATCCAGGGTGTGCTGGTCAACCTGGTGAGAAACGCCGTCGACGCCGGG
>JAXDMH010000587.1:0-5747 GCA_034666225.1 Myxococcales bacterium | reverse complement strand
CGCGGCGGCGCCGATTCTTTGGCGGCGACGTTGGTCGGCAGATGCCGCTTGCGGGAGGCGCCAGCCGCCCGACGAACGACACTGCGCCGTGGTGCTGCCAACGGTGCGGCGCCCGCCGTCACCGACGGAGGCCTGCTGCTGGCGCTGGGAGGAGCCGGCACGGGTACCGCGTGCTCGACCGCCGCGGGAGCGGGCACCGCCACCCGCGCGGGCACCACCACCCGCGCGGTTGCGGGCGCTGCGTCCGCGAAGCGGGGCGAACGATTCTGAACGCCCAGCCAGTAGGCGCCGCCCGACAGCGTCACCAGGGTCAGCGCCGCCGCCGTCATCAAGGTCGATCGCTGCAGGCGCGGGCGGGCGGGCGGCTGCGGCGCTTGCGCCGACTCGCCGGTTTCGTCGCCGCCGCCCAGATCGTGGTGCAAAAAACTCTCGGAGGCTTCGTCGATCCGGCGTGGCCGCTGGCCGCCGAACAGATCGTGCATGTACCGGGCAAGCTCCACCGAGGACACGGCCAGCCCCTGCGCCTGCGCGAAGGCTTCCAGATCGATCTGCATCTCCTGGGCGGTGGCGTAACGCTCGTCGCGGGTTCGCTTGAGAGCGCGCAGCACGATGGCTGCCAGCGCCGGCGGATAGTCGGCACGCAGCTCGCACGGCGGCGTGACGTCCTCGTCGACGATCTTGCGGATGATGGCGTATTCGGTGTCGCCCTGGAACGGTCGGACGCCGGTGGTCAACTCGTACAGCAGCACGCCGAGAGCGAACAGATCCGTGCGCCGATCGACGGCCTCGCCGCGACATTGCTCGGGCGACATGCACGACACCTTGCCCTTGGTGGTGCCGGTTTGCGTGTGCGCGCCCAGCGTCGACGCCTTGGCGATGCCAAAGTCGACCAGCTTCACGCCGCCGTCAAAACTGACCAGCACGTTCGACGGCGAGACGTCGCGGTGGACGATGCCCTGCGGGCGCCCGTCGCTGTCGGTCCTCTCGTGGGCATAATGCAGGCCCGACGCCACGCCCAGCGCGATGGCGATCCCTTGTTCCAGGGGGACGCCTCCTTTGGGGCCAGCTGCTTGCAGGATCTCGCGCACGTCGGCGCCCTGCACGTACTCCATGGTGAAAAAATGCAGGCCCTGCTGGCAACCGATGTCGAAGGCCTGAGCGATGTTGGGGTGATGCAACGTCGCCGCCAGGCGCGCCTCGTCGACGAACATGCGCACGAAGTCGGGATCGGCGGCGCGACCGGGAAGTATGCACTTGCACACCACCAGCTTCTCGAAACCTTCGATGCCCGACGATCGCGCAAGAAAGATCTCGGCCATGCCGCCCACAGCCAGCCGTTCGATGAGCTCGTACTTGCCGAGCCGCGTGGCAGGCGCCGGTCGCGACCGCATAGTCACCGTGAAAGTCTAAAGGGGACGGCCGGTCAGTCAATGCCAATGACGGGCACCCGGCGTCAGTCCACCTCGCAGATGAACCCATAGGGGCCTCGAAATGACCCGTCGCAGGTGCGATCGTGCCAGCGGCGATCGTTGCCCAGGGCCAGGCAGGTGGGGCGCTGGGTGTCGTCGGGTTCACCGTCGGCGAAGGTCTGAAACGAAAACGGCTCGCCGGTGATCCAGGACCAGTCGCCGGCGGCGTCCATGCGAATGCTGCCCAGCCAGAACGTGCCGAAAAACTGGGCGGTGATGTAATCCTGCTCGTCGCGGTCGGTGATGGTGGCCAGGTGAGCGCCCCGCTGCATGCAGGCCTCGCGCGCCGCCATCCATGAGGTCGCGCCGTAGAAAGGCCGGTAGGCGTGGTGGCGTTTGGGATCGATGGACCAACCGGGATCCTCGCAGATGAATCCGTCGGTCGCGGTGCAGGAGGCGGCGCCCCACGCGCCTGTGGAGCCGGTGTTGGTCGCGCAATTTCCCGCCGGCAGGGGCGAGACGAAATCGCGCATCGGCATCACCACCGGCTCGCCGGTGATCCAGCCGTAACCGGCGCCCATCACGTCACGCAGGCCGATCCAGTGCGCGCCGGTCACGCCGCGCTGCAGTTGCGGACGGATGCTTGTCTGCTCTACCTCGGAGTTGTAGGCGACCAGGTGCGCGCCCATCTGCGAGCAGCCCTGCTGGGCGTCGTCCCAGTTGCGCGGAAGATCGATGCGCGTATAGCAGTGTCCGTTGTCGGGCCACGAATAGTGCGCGTCGCCGCTGGCACAGCGCAGACAGTTTTCGTTGCACTGATCGCCGCCGGTGCGATTGCCGTCGTCGCATTCCTCGACGTTCTTGCGCATGAATCCGTCGCCGCAAACGTTCCAGCGGCAACTGGGCAGGCAGGCGTCGTCGGCGGCGCTGTTGCCGTCGTCGCATTCCTCACCGACGTCGACGACGCCGTTGCCGCATTCGGTGCATTGATCACTGCGGTCGGCGCCGGCGTAGTGGCCATAGCGGCGACCCGACGTGCAGGCGCTGTCGGCAAAGCTGCAATGACCGTTGGACTCGCAGATCCCCACGCGCCCCTGCGCGGTGCACTGCTGGGACGTCTTGCACACGAACAGAAACGACTGGTCAAGGCAGCCGAACAGGCAGCAAGCCAGGCAGCAGACGACGCTGGCCGCCGCCATCGTGGTCGCAGACCAGATTGCCCGTGAATGCCAACGCACGGTTGTGACCTGGGAGGCGCTTAACGTTCCATTCCGTGCTTCTTGATCAGCTCGTGCAGATAGACGCGGGAGATGCCCGCCCAGCGAGCCGCCTGCGATACATTGTGCCCGGCTTTGCCCAAAAGATCGCGCAGGTAATCGCGCTCCCAGGCCTCGACCAGGCGTTCGCGTGACTCCTTGAACGGCAGCGAGCTGTCGGTCGACGTGGCCCGCCGATCGGCGGGCGCGCCGTCCAACCCCAGAAGGTGCGGATCGATCGCCTCTTGCCCCTCGCACAGCGACTGCGCGTGGTCGAGGACGTTGCGCAGCTCGCGCGCGTTGCCGGGCCAATCGTGCGCGCAGAGAGCGGTCATGGCGGCAGGCGGGATCGCCAGCGGCTTCCGTCCAGCCGCCGTCGCCGACAATTTCAGAAAATGCGCCGCCAGAAGCGGGATGTCTTGTCGCCGTTCCCGCAAGGGTGGCAGTTCCACGCGCACCACGGCCAGCCGGTGGTAAAGGTCGCGCCGAAAACGACCGGCTCGTACTTCGGCCAGCAGATCCCGGTTGGTGGCGGCGATGACCCGCACGTCGACGGTGCGGTAGACCCCGCCCCCCACCGCCTTGACCTGGCGCCGTTCCAGGACGCGCAACAGGCGCGGCTGAGCCTCGGCGTCCAGCTCGCCGATCTCGTCCAGGAACAGCGTGCCGCCGTGGGCCTGAGCGAAGGCCCCCTCGCGGTCGCGCTCGGCGCTGGTGAAGGAGCCGCGCACGTGGCCGAACAGCTCGCTTTCCAGCAGCGTGCGCGGAACGCCGGCCAGGTCACAAATGACGAAAGGCCCGGTGGCCCGCGCCGAGGCGGCGTGAATGGCTTCCGCCGCCAGATCTTTGCCCGTGCCGGTCTCGCCCTGCAGCAGCACGGCGGAATCGCCCTTGGCCACACGCTCGAGGAGCGTGAACACGCGGCGCATGGCTGGGCTTTCCCCCAGAAGCTGGCCGAAATGGTCCTGTTGCGACTCCGGCAGGTGAGCGGCGGCGTCGTCGGTGAAGGCTACCTTCAGCTCGGTCTCTCCCAGCAGCACCTGCGCGCCCACGCCCACCACCAGGTTGTCAAAGCGCGCTCCTTCGAAGAAGCATCCGTTGCGCGAGCCGAGATCCCGGAAGCGAAGCTGCTCCGTCGAGACCTCCACTTCAAGATGATGCCGCGAGACCAGCGGGTCGGAGAGAACCAGCGCGCAGTCAAGGGCCTTGCCCACCACGTGGCGCCCCAGCGCCATGCGCAGCGACCGGCCGCGATCGGGGCCGGACACGACCAGCAGAGAAAGGTCGTGGGGCAGGGCGCGAGCCAGCGTGGCTCTGGCCGGTACCGTCTCGAGATCGCCTGGAGCGTCAGGCCGTCGTTGGGAGGTGGGCCTCACAGTCGTCATCATAACATCCGATGCGCTTCGACTTTCCTGGCACTTGCCGGAAAAGTCCAGGGTCGGGGGCCGCCCGCGCCAATTTTCTGACGATTTACCGGCCGCGTTGGCGGCGCCGCGGTCCGATACCTTGGGCTACGCGCAACTGACCGGGCCGAACGCCGACAACCCGAGGTGTCGTTTGAGAAAAGGGGCCTGCGACAAGTTCTATGGGTCTTGCTGGCCGTCAGCACCAGCGGCGCGCCGTCGAACGGGTGGGCGGCGGGCAAAGCGGTCCTGGGCGTGGTGAACCTGAACACGGCGCCGCCGGCCACGCTGGAGCTGCTGCCCGGGGTGGGACCGGCCAAGGTGCAGAGCATCCTTGAGTACCGACGCAAGCATCCGTTCCGCACCACGGACGAGTTGGTGCGCATCAAGGGAATCGGCCACAAGATGGTCAAGCGCCTGCGCCCGCATCTGGCCGTCAACGGACCGACCACGGCGGAAGCCGCCCGCGGGTCCGCGCTGGAACCGCCACCGCCAGTTCCGGCGCCATCTTCCGCGCCATCTCCCGAAAGACGGCCGCTCAACTGTCCGCCCGCACCGGCGGGGCGCCCGCCAGCGCGCGTGGCTCGCCAGGCACCGCTGCGGGCTTTCCTGACCGCGGCCGATCACTGCTTGCCCAAACCTTAGGTCTGTATCAATGGCCTTGCCGGCCGGCATCCGTGACGGCAGCCGCCGCTGCCCCTGCCTCGGCGGCGGTCGACGGTGCATCAGAGGCTGCGCCGGCGTCGGCTGCCGCGGTGGCGGGAGCCACGCCGGGCGAGCCGGCGTCGGGCGAGGCATTGACTGGTTCTTTTTCTTTTTCCACCGACGCGGCGATGGGGACGACGCGTATTCCTGAATTAACGTCGGACGTCGCCTTCTGCAGGGGCACGTCGAACGACAGGATGCGTGCGCGATCGTAACGAATGATCTGGTGCGCGGGGCGGTAACCCGACAGCGTCACCTCGAGGACGTGATCGTACCGATCGCGCTTGACCGAGGTGATGGCCGGCGTGAGAGAGCTGATGCGCGCGCCGTCGACAAGGACCTCGGCGGTGGGTGGATCGCTGGTCACCTTCAACGCGGCTGGCTCCCACCAGGCGACCAGAACGTCGAGAGGCAACACCACAAAATGAATGGCCACCCCCGCCAGCGCCAGAAGAGCCAGCGTCCCGACCAGCACGGGCGGCCAAAGACCCGCGGAGCGCCGGTTCAATAGTTCGGTGGCAGGTGGGCGACCCATTTCCGGATCGGGCCGACTGAACGCGGGCAGCGTCGCCGCCACCGCCATTGCCTCAGCGGACAGTGACGGCGATGAGACTCGCGGCGAAGGTCGAGGCGGTGTTGCTCTTTGCATGGATTCAGCCGGCCCATATGGTCCAGAGGGCGTGCGCGTCGACGCCGCGGCCACCGGCGGCGAAGGCGACGGCGCAGGCGGCGAAGGCCAGCCGACCGGCGTCGGCTGCCGAACACGCGGCGGCATCTGGGTCGGCCGGGGGACACCTTGAATGGTGGCCTGCCCGGGAGCGGCGTATGAGATGGGCGGCAACACACCGCCCGAACGCCGGGCAGCCAGCGGGGGCGGCGGGCCCGACAACGTCGGCGCCGGCATGCGGGGCGGCGACGGCGGTGGACCGGCGGGCTGGTGGTTCGTGGGCCGCCCTTGCATCGTGCTGGTGGTC
>JAXDMH010000586.1:0-2738 GCA_034666225.1 Myxococcales bacterium | reverse complement strand
CTCGGTGGGCGTCAGGTCTGCCCAGCGACCGGCGCCGCGCAGAAGCTCCTCGCGGGCGTAACCGACCATCTTCAGGTACGTGTCATTCGCGTCGAGGATGTTGCCGTTGAGGTCGCCAACCGCGATGCCGATGATCCCGGATTCGGCCAGCCGGCGAAAGC
Source organism: Myxococcales bacterium (assembly GCA_034666225.1). Classification (GTDB taxonomy): domain Bacteria; phylum Myxococcota_A; class Polyangia; order Fen-1088; family Fen-1088; genus DATKEU01. The sequence goes on along the minus strand of JAXDMH010000586.1, from coordinate 2,577 downwards.
GTGCTTCGCTCACGCGGAGGGCCTCCTCCGCTTGCCGATGGGCGCCACGGGCTCTGCACTCTCGCACTTCGCGTTCAATGGCGGGCGTCAACCGATTGAGCCGATCCTTGAGGACGTAGTCGTGCGCGCCCGCGCGCATCGCCTCCACGGCGGTTTCTTCACCAATCGTGCCTGATACGATGATGAACGGCAGATCGAGCCGCCTCTCTTTCAGGACGGCCAGCGCCGCCGGAGCGGTGAACTTGGGCATCGACCAATCCGAGGTGACGACATCCCAGGTGGCCTGGTCCAGAGCAGCGCGCATGGCATCTTCGGTCTCCACACGCTTGAATTCCACCGGCTGCCACCTTCGCCGCAACTCCTGGACCACCAGTTTCGCGTCGGTCGCCGAATCCTCGACCAGCAAGACGCGCAGTCCGGCTGTCATGACGAGCTCGGACGCGCTGGCGGGGCCTCGTTGAGCAGAAGCCAGAAAAGACCCAGCGTCTTGGCCGCCTCGGCGAATTCGACAAAGTCGACCGGCTTTCGCACGTAGGCATTTGCCCCCAGCGAATACCCGCGCGCGATGTCTTCGTGCTCCTGCGAGGAGGTGAGAATCACCACGGGTAAGCACCTGGTGCGATCGTCTGCTCGGACCCTTCGAAGGACCTCGAGGCCGTCGATCCTGGGCAGATTCAGATCGAGCAACATGACGGCCGGAAGGACCCTGGTGTCACGCCCTTCGTACTTGCCGCTGGCAAAGAGGAAGTCGAGGGCTTCGGCGCCGTCGCGCACCACCACAATTTCATTGGTGACCCCGGACTTCTGGAACGCCCGAATGGTCAGCTTCTCGTCGGATGGATTGTCTTCGACCAGCAACAAGACCTTGTTCATGGCAAGTTCCCTCGTTCCCGCGCGGCGCTGGGAAGAATGAAATAGAAGACCGCGCCTTCGCCCACCTTGCCCTCGGCCCAGATGCGGCCACCATGGCGATGGACCACCCGCTGCACCGAGGCAAGGCCGATCCCCGTGCCCGGAAATTCGGCCAGCGTGTGCAGCCTCTGGAACGGGGTAAACAGCTTGCTGGCGTGGGCCATGTCGAACCCGGCGCCGTTGTCGCGCAGGAAGAATGCCAGGCGGCCACCCTTTTCGACCGCTCCAAACTCGATGCTGGCCACCGGGACCTTGGAGGTGAACTTCCAGGCGTTTCCAATCAGGTTCTCGAACAGGGCGCGCGCCAGCGGGAGATCCATCTCGGCTGACAGGTGGTCCTCGACGACCAGGTTCAGCGCGCGCTGGGGAGTGGTCGCGGCACATTGAGCCGCGGTGGTGCGCACCAGCGCGGACAGATCGACCCGCTCCGGTCTCCAGTCGCTTCTGGTGACGCGCGAAAGCGAAAGCAAAGCATCGATGAGACCGCCCATCTTCTGCGCGTTGGCGTGGATCTCGTGCAGACAATCCAGGCCGTCGGTGTCCAGCTTGTCCGCATAGTCATCGAGAAGTATCTGGGCGAAGCCGTTCATGCCACGCAGGGGGGCGCGGAGATCGTGGGCAACAGAGTAACTGAAGGCTTCCAGCTCGCCGCTGGCCGCCTCGGCGGCGTTCTTGGCGCGCGCCAGCGCTTCCTCGGCTTGTCTCCTCTCTGTGATGTCATGGGCCACTTTGGAGATGGCGACGACGTGGCCTGCCGGATCGCGTACCGGAGACAGCGTGACGGCGACGTCGATGTCGTGCCCATCCTTGCAGCGCCTGACCGTATCGAACTGTTTGCCTTCGCCGCGCGCGAGGCTGTCCAGAATCCCCTGTTCCTCGTCCTGCCGACCGGGGGGAATCAGGCGACGGATGGACGTGCCGACGATCTCATCCGCTGGATAGCCGAACATGCGTTCGGCGCCGCCATTCCAGCTGGTGATGACGCCCGCCAGCGTCTTGCCGATGATCGCGTCGTCGGACGATTCCACGATGGCCGCCAGCCGGGCTCTTTGGTCCTCGGCTTTCTTGCGCTCGGTGATGTCACGAATGGCCGCTGACACCAGCACCCCTTCCGCCGTCTTGAGCGGGCTCAGGGTGACCTCGATCGGGAACTCGGTGCCGTCCTGGCGCCGGCCGTAAAGCTCCACGCCGGCGCCCATCGGACGCAGGCCGGGGTTGCGAAAGTAATGGCCGCGGTGGGCGGGGTGTGCGTCTTTGAAACGATCAGGGATGAGGATTTCTATCGGCTGGCCGATGACCGCCGCCCGGGGGTACCCAAAGACCGCCTCCATCTGGTTGTTGACCAGGGTGATCAGTCCGTCGTTGCCGACGATGACCATGGCGTCCGGTGCGGAATCAAGCAGCGCGCGGAACTTGGCCGCGGCGGCCCGCTCTTCGCCTAGTTGCTCGATGGCCGCCTGGGCCGCCTTCCGCTCGGTGAGATCGACGACGAAGGAGATGCACTTCTTTTCCCGACCGTCGGTTTCGGCTTCGATCATGGCCGACCCGATCAGAACCGGAACCCGCCTTCCGTCCTTGTGCCGATACGCCTTCTCGCGCAGACCCCCGATTCCAGACGTCGTGAGCTGTTCGAAGGCGCGGGCATCGACGTCGTGCCACTCGGAC
>JAXDMH010000585.1:0-10064 GCA_034666225.1 Myxococcales bacterium | reverse complement strand
CTCTCGCTGCCCCCCGACCCCGACGCTGCTCCCCCGGATCCCGTCGCGCTGCCCCCCGTGCCCTTGCCGCCGGTTCCGCCGCTCGAACCGGCGTCGCTTCCTGTACAGGCGGCCAAAGAGGTGGCCGCGAAGATCGCCAGAAGCTGACCGAGACGAGGTGCTGTTCGCATGACGCTCCTGCTGGAGATGTTGGTGACAAAGATCTAGTTAGATCAGAGACGCGGCCCGTTCCGCCGCCAGGCAGGGTTTTTCAACCCGATAGGCGCCCCTCCCCGAAAGTGATATCTCAAGGATAACTCCATGGTCACCGCCGCTTCCCAGTCCGGGCCACTGCCCCAGGTGGTGATCATCGGCGGCGGCTTCGGCGGGCTTTACGCGGCCCGGGCACTGGCCGACGCCCCGGTCCAGGTCACCCTCCTCGACCGGCGAAATCACCACCTTTTCCAGCCGTTGCTGTACCAGGTGGCGACGGCGGCCCTCAATCCCAGCGACATCGCCGCGCCGATTCGCGGCGTCTTGCGGCAGCAGGCCAACGCCCGCGTGATTCTGGGCGAGGCCACCGTCATCGATCTCCCGGGCAAGCGCGTGTGGCTGGCCGACGGCACACTGCCTTTTGATTTTCTGATCGTGGCCACCGGCGCCACGCATTCGTATTTTGGTCACGAGGATTGGGCGCCCTTCGCCCCTGGCCTCAAGACGCTGGAGGACGCCATCGAGATCCGGCGCCGCGTCCTGCTGGCCTACGAGGCGGCTGAACGCAGCACCGACGCCGACGAACGGCGCGCGCTGCTGACCTTCGTGATCGTCGGCGCGGGCCCCACCGGCGTGGAGATGGCCGGCGCGCTGGCCGAGATCGCCCGCCACGCGCTGGCTCACGATTTTCGCACCATCGATCCCACGCAGGCGCGCGTGCTGCTGATCGAAGGTCAGTCGCGCGTGCTGCCGCCGTACCCCGAAAGGTTGTCCGCCAGCGCCGCCCGCCAGCTGGCCAAGCTGGGCGTCGAGGTCCGCACGGGGGCGCGCGTGCAAGCCATTGATGCTGCCGGCGTGACCATCGCCGGCGACGGCGAGGCTATCGCCGGCGAACGCATCGCCGCTCGCACCGTGGTCTGGGCCGCCGGGGTGGCCGCGTCGCCCCTGGCCCGTTCACTGGGCGCGCCGCTGGATCGCGCCGGGCGGGTCATCGTCGATCCGATGCTGCACCCGCCCGGTTGCGACAACGTCTGGATCGTCGGCGACCTGGCGGCTGTGACCGAAGGAAATCAGATGGTCCCCGGCGTTGCCGGCGCGGCGATTCAGGGCGGCCAGTACGCGGCGCGGGCGATCACCAGCCGCGCCCGCGGCAACGCCGACGCCGAATCATTTCACTACGTCGACAAGGGATCGATGGCCACCATCGGGCGCGCTTCGGCGGTGGCTGATTTCGGCCGCCTGAAGCTGTCGGGATTTCTGGCGTGGCTGGCCTGGGGCCTGGTGCACATCATGTTCTTGATCGGGTTTCGGAACCGCGTGCTGGTCATGCTGCAATGGCTGTGGCAGTACGTGACCTTCCAGCGCGGCGCTCGCTTGATCACGGGCGTCGAGCCGGCCGCTAAAGCGGCGTCGGCTGGCGCATCCAGGCGATCAGCTGGCGGTACGTGACCAGCCGGACCTCCGGCTTTGACAGCGCATAGTCGATGAAATCGGCCAGCGCTTTTCGCCGCACCTGATAGTTGAACAGCGTCCAGGCCATGTTGGCTGACGAGTTGAACTGCGAATAGTTGTCGGTGTGCGCCCCGATGGTGAACGGCGAGCGGTTTCCGGCCAGACGCTGATCCAGGCTTTGCTTCAGCACGTCGGTGAAGCTGAACGTCGAGTCGGACTGGCACTTGGTCCACAGGTTGAAATCAAAACCGGTGACGGTCGACGCCATGTCGGCGGCGATCCTGTTGAAGGTGTAAACCGGGAACTCCCAGACGCCGGGGATGTTGGTGACGCCCTTGCTGGCAAACCCGTTCAAGAACGGCTGATTCATGGTGAACGGCCAGTAGTAATGCTTGCCGCTCTCGGTGGTGCCCGGGCCCCAGCCCACCATGCTGCCGGCCGGCTGCCACCAGTCGTAACCGAATTCGACGCTGGCGTCGTAACGGATGCCCGTCGCCTTGATGGCGTCAAAGGTCGCCTGCGTGAAGCCGAGGAAAGGCGTGCGAAAGCCGCCCAGCTTGCAGGCCTCGACGCCCAGCGTGTTGACGAACAGGTCGTGGGCCTTGGTGATCTCCGTCTGCCAGGTCGCTTCGTCGGCGCCCATCAGGGTCTCGCCGTGACTCCAGGTGTGGTTGGCGATCTCGTGGCCATCGGTCTTGATCCTCTTCCACGAGTTGATGAGGTCGGCTTCGCTCTGGCCGCCGGCGGCGTTGAAAAAGTCGCTGGCGAATCCCGCCGAGATGAAGAACGTGGCGCGCGCCGCGGTCCCGTCGGCGTTCTTGCGCGAGTGCAGATTGTCCAGCACCCAGTTGATGCCGTCGGAGTATCCGTTGTCGTCAAAACCCAGCACCACGAACATCGGCACCTTGTCGGCGGCCAGCCCGCCCGGTGGATCGATCGACGGCGCGACGTTGTCCACCTGATTGCTGCAGGGCGGGTCGACGATCATGCCGGTACCGCCCAACGGCCCGCCGCCTCCGGAGCCGACGCTGGTTCCACCTGAGCCGCTGCTGCCGCCGCCCGACGAGCCGCCGCCGCTGTTGCCGCCCGATGAACCGCCGCTGCCCGACACGTTATCGCCGCCAGTTCCGGAGCGGCCGCCCGTGCCACTGTTGCCGGGCGTCGTGTCACTGGCCGCAGCACAACCCAGGCTGACCAGCGCCAGGGCCAAGGCGCACGACGACACTATTCGGCGGGGGGCGAAGCTCATCGAGACCTCCGATGCGTCCCACAAGGATACGGAGTTCTCCAGGGATTTACATCGACGTTTTTATCCTCGGCATGGCGCTTATTGCGCCGTCTGGGCGATGGCGTTAATTGCGCCGGCGCCCGGCCCGAAGCAGAAAGGTGCGCCCCCACACCGGCGGCCCCGGCAGCGCCTGCACGCGGGTGCGAAAGGCGGCAAAACGGGTCGGGTTCATGGCCGGTCCGATGAAGGAGATGGAACGCAGGATGCGCTCCAGCGTCGGGGCGTCGACGGCGGTCTGGTCGGCAAAGCGCCGTTCGTCGCTGAAAGCGACGCCGGTGATGGCGGCGACCTGCACCAGCTGCTGGGTCAGGGCGCGCGGGCGCCGTGGCACGGCGTCGTTCATCACCCGCACCACGTCCCGCATGTACGGCGTCTCGGCGAAATCGCAGGTGACCACGGCCAGCGCGCCGCCCGGGGCCAGCACGCGCGCGATCTCGCGGGCCGTCAGCTCGGCGTCCAGAAAATGCAGGGCGTCGGCGACCACCACCAGATCCAGCGACGCCGCCGCCACCGGCGTTGCTTCGGCGGCGGCGTGAAAGGCGCGCACCGGCAGGCGGCGGGCGGCGGCGGTGGCGCGCAGCTCGGCCAGCATCGACGCCGCCGGCTCGACGGCGGTGACGTCGAAACCGCGCGCCGCCAGCGGCAGCGCCACATGCCCGATACCGGCGCCCAGATCGCCGATGCGCGCCCCCGGGCCGGCCGATCTTGCCAGTTCGGCCAGGGCGTCAATCAGCGCGGGCGGGTAGGGCGGGCGCGCCGGGTACACGTCCGCCATGCGGTTGAACACCCATCGCGACTGATCGTCGATGCCTACTTTGCGGCGGCCCAGGCTCATGGCTGCGTCGGTCTTTTATGATCGACGGGCCCGGCGCTCAACCGCGAAATGCGGCGGCGCGCGCCTGGGCCAGCGTGACGAGATAAAGACCCAGGTCGGTGGGATCGGCGGCGGTGGCGGGCAGCCCCTGGACGAAACCGGCCTGGGCGACGCGATCGTCGAACGGCGCCTGCGGGCAAAACGCGCGCACCGCCGCCACCAACCGTTCAAAATTGGCGTGGCTGGACGGCTGCAACTCACCGCCCAAGAAACGATAGTCCAGCCGCCGCTCGTAGAGGATGACGTCGCCTTCGCCGCCCGCGCGCTGCACCAGCAGGAAGGGTTCGCGCGTCTCGGTGGAGGTGGTCGACGTTTGCGTCGACTTCTTGGTCAGCATCAGCCCGCCGCTGAGCAGCGCGCGCCCGGCGTCGAACTTGCGCTGGGTGGTGGTGACGGTGCGCTGCTCCGTCGCGGCGCGCACGCCCCGCTGCAAAAGCTGGACGGCCGCCCGCGGAATTTCATGGCAGGTCTCGGCGCCGTCCCAGATCTGCAGAACACCGTCAGCCGGTGAGACGTTCACGCGCCGTCCGATGACGCGCTCGCGATCGGTGGGCGCCTCCGCCGGATCGCACACGACGGTCTGAAGGCCCATCGCCTCCAGCGCCTCGGCGGCGGCCGCCAGCGCGCCCCCCTCGCTGTCGCTGAGGACGACCCGGGGCAGCCGTCCCGCCAGCCGCATGCGCACGTCGGCGGGCGCCGCGCCGACGGCCGCCGCGATGGCTTTCACCGCGTCGCCGTCGATGGCGGCGAGCGCCTTCGGTATGGCAAGCGCCTTCGGCATGGCAAGTATGACCAGGAGCATGACGCGCAAGTCTACCAACTTCTAGCAGCTGGCCATGACCATGATCGGCTGCCAGAACCGTCAGTCGCGGTATGATGCGCCCGCTTTCCTCCCGAGGACGATGTGCCGACGAACGCAGACATGCTGGCCGAGGTTCCGCTCTTCTCGCACCTCTCTGATCAAGAGCGGGCGGTGCTGGCGGCGCGCCTGGACGTGGTGACGCTGCCGGTGGGGACCACCATGTTCAACCACGGTGATCCGGGCGGCAAGCTGTACGTGGTGCGTTCGGGCGAGGTGGAGATGTTCTTCAAGAACGACACCGGCGAGCGAATAAGCCTGGAAAAAGTCGGCCCCGGGCAATTCTTCGGCGACATCTCCCTGCTGGACGGCGGCTCGCGCACGTCGGCGGCGGTGGTGACCGAGGCCCTGGAGGCGCTGGAGGTCGACCGCGGCGATCTGGAGGCGCTGATCGCCGTCAGCCCGCAGGCGGCCATGCACATCCTGGCCGCCACCGGCGAGCGGATGCGCAAGACGGTCATGCTGCTGCGGCGGACGGCCTCGCGAAACCCGAACGTGGAGACCGAGGACAACCGCACGGGCGTCATGCGGGTGGCCGACTGGATCTCGGAGTTCAGCGGCAGCCTGCCGTTTCTGTTCATTCACGTCGCGCTGTTCGCGGTCTGGATCGGGCTCAACGTCGGGCCGCTGTATCGCTCTCCTCTGGGCGGCTGGGATCCCTTCCCGTTCGGCCTTTTGACCATGGTGGTGTCGCTGGAGGCGATCATCCTCTCGGTGTTCGTCCTGCTCAGTCAGAACCGGCAGGCCTCGCGCGAACGCGTCCGCAACGACATCGAATACCAGGTCAACTTGAAAGCAGAGCTGGAGATCGCCCACATGCACGAGAAGGTCGATCTGATGTACTCGGAGATCATGGCCCGCCTGGAAAAGCGGTAGCGCCCCAAAGCGGCATCGTCCGCGCATTCCGACATCAGCTTGACGGAAAAACACCGTCTTTACGCCCGGATCCGGGGGAGACTTTCTCCTCCGGGAGGAAACGCGATCTTGATTCACCGTCGTTCTCTTTTTCTGGCGCTGGTAGCCGCTGCTGGTTTGGGTGCGACCGCCGCTGGATGCGGTGCTTCTGGGAGCGTGGGGGGCGGTGGTACGGGCGGTAACGGTCCCGGCACCGGCGGCAACGGCAACGGCAGCGGAGGCCGACAGGGCGGCGGCTCCGGGGGCGCGCCCGGCAGCGCCGGCAACGGTGGCGGCGACAACATCGGCAGCGGCGGCATGACCGGGGGATCAGGCGGCAGCGGCACGGGCGGCATTGGGCCCGTGGTCGGCTCCCTGCCGTTCGACGGCTGCAACTGGGGACCGCCCGTCTACACCAAACTTTCGTCGTCGATCTTGCCGCCCGGCGGTCTGGCGGTCGACAACGTCCCCCAGTTCATCAGCATCGGCTTCGACGACAACGCCTTCGAAGACGGCATGCAGTGGGCGCTGGATCTCTTGCAGCCGAAAAAGAACCCGGCTGGCCACGGCAACAAATGCACGTTCGACGACACGCCGGCGCGGGTGACGTTCTTCATCAACTCGCACGTCGGCGTCACCACCGACGCGCTGAAGGCCTTGCATGGCCGCGTCTATAAAGACGGCCACGAGCCGGCCAATCACACCGACACGCACGCCGACACGCTGATGCTGAACGCCGACAAGGCGGTGTGGACCAAAGAGATGACCACCTGCAACGACTACCTGGTGGGCCTGGGCGTGCCGCGCGCCCGCATCGTCGGTTTTCGCACGCCGTTTCTGCAGCAGTCCGAGGCCACCTACCAGGCCATGGTCGAGCAGAACTTTAAATACGACTGCAGCGTCGAGCACTACAACGACGGCAGCGGGTTCATCTGGCCGTACACGCTGGACGGCGGCAAGGATCCCAAGCACACGTACCAAACACCGCCCACGGGTATGTATCCGGGACTCTGGGAATTGATGGTGAATCAGCTGCAGACCGCGGCCACCGGTTACCAGGCCATCACCGGGTTCGACTACAACCTGTGGATCAGCGCGCGCAAGACGAAGGCGGAGGTTCTTGAAATACTGAAGATCAACCTCATCCTGCGCATGAAGGGGGGCATGATGCCCGACGCTCTGCCCAACCGCGCGCCCATGCTGGTGGGCGGTCACACCGACCTTTATTCGGGCGTGAACGCCGACGCCAACAACGCTGCCGCCACGCCGTTCCTCGAACGCCGCGCCGCCATCGCCGAGTTCATCGACTGGGCCCTGGCCTACGATCCCGCGGTCCGCATCGTGCCCTACGCCGAGGTCATGCACTGGATGCAGGCGCCGGTCGGTCTCGACGGAACCAAGGGCAAGTAGCGCCCAGGGAGGGAGAGGGACGTCAGGCGTCGGCGCCCGATACGCCTGACGCCGCTGCCAGCTCTTTTTCCAGCTCCTCCCAGGTGGCCATCAGCGTCTCGATGGTGGCGGTCAGCGTGGCATCTTCCGTTTGCAGGGCGGCGATCGCGTCGTTGCTGGTGCTCAGGTAGAAATCGGGTTTGTAGTAAAGGGCCTGGATCTCCCGCTTGCGCGCTTCAGCCGCCTCGATGTCGGCCAGGGCCTTGTCACGCAGCTTGGGCAGCTGTGCCTGGCGATTGCGGCGGCGCTTTTGGTCCTCCCAGCTTTCGCCGCCGGGCGCCGCCGAGCCCGTCCCGCCGCGGGTGGTGGTGGCTTCCTTGCGCTCGCGCTTGGCCTTCAAGACCACCGCCTCGCCGTCCAGGTGGTCGTCGCCGCATTTCTCCAGGTACTCGGGATACGTCCCCGGAAAATCGCGCAGGCCGTCCGCGGTGATTTCGACGATGCGCGTGGCCAGCTCCGACACGAACCAGCGATCGTGCGAGACGAACACCACCGTCCCCGGGTAACCCTTCACCGCGGCCACCAGCGCGTGGATGGCCTCCAGGTCCAGGTGATTGGTCGGCTCGTCCAGCACCAGCACGTTCGGTTTCTGCACGGCCAGGATGGCGAACACCAGGCGCGCCGCCTCGCCGCCCGACAGCAGGCCCACGCGCTTGTCGACCTCCTCGCCAGAGAACAGCACGCGCCCCAGCTGGCCGCGCACGAACGTGGGGCTCTCCGCCGGACACAGCGCCGTCAGCAGCTCCAGCGGTGTGGCGTCAGGCTCGTCCAGCACCTCGCGGTGATCCTGGGGGAAGTAACCGACGCGCACCTCGTGCCCCCATTTGATCTGGCCGGCGTCGGCGTCCAGGCGCTCCACGGCGATCTTCAGCAACGTCGATTTTCCCAGGCCGTTCGGTCCAATGATGGCGACACGCTCGCCCCGTCGCACCACCAGCGACACATCGGCCAGCACCGGCTTTGGACCGTAGGCCTTGGAGATGCCCTTCACCTCCAGCACCTCGCGGCCGCTCGGTCGTTCGGGGACGATCTTCAGCTGCGGCGTGCGCCGCGACGTTTCCGAGATCTCTTCCACGTTGATGCGCTCGATCTGTTTCAGGCGGCTTTGCGCCTGCGTGGCCTTGGTGGCCTTGGCCCCGAACCGTTCCACGAAGGCGCGCTTGCGGGCGATCTCGTCCTGGGCGCGGGCGATGCGCCCCTCTTTCAGCTCGCGCGCCGCCGCCTTCTCGACCATGGCCGTCGAGTAATTGCCGGTGTACGTGCTGATGGTTCCGTAATCAACGTCCAGCGTGTGGCTGGTGACGTTGTCCAGGAAACGCTGATCGTGCGAGATGATCACCGCGCAGCCGCTGTAACCGGCCAGGAATTTTTCCAGCCAGCGGATGGTCAGGATGTCCAGGTGATTGGTCGGCTCGTCCAGCAGCAGCACGTCGACGCCGCCCACCAGCACCTGGGCCAGCAACACGCGCAGCTTGAAACCGCCCGACAGCTGCGACAGCGGCGCTCGGTGCAGCCGCGTGGGGATGCCCAGCCCCTCCAGCACCTCGCTGGCCCGCGCCTCCAGCGTGTACCCGTCGTGGGCGGCGATGAGGTCTTCCAGATCGCCGACCCGCCCATGATCGCCCGCGGCGCCGCTGTCGACGATGCGCCGCTGTTCGGCCAGCGCCTGCCATACGACGGCGTCGCCCCGCATGGCCAGGTCCAGGATGATCGCCTCGTCGTCCAGAAATCGATCCTGGCGCAACACCCCCATGCGGGAGCGCTTGGGGATGCTGACCGTTCCTTCGGATGACTCCTCGTCGCCGGCCACGATGCGCAGGAACGTGCTCTTGCCAGAACCGTTGGCCCCCACCAGCCCATAGCGCGAGCCGTCGTTGAGCAGCAGCGTCACGTCCGTGAACAGGATGCGGGCGCCGTATTCCTTTCCCAGGTTGGTTGTTGCGATCATCTTTTTGGCGTGTCGTCGACGGAGGCTACCCTACCATCACGACAGTAGATGACAGCGGCGGCAACGACCACTATGCTGACCGGTCGCTTGCAGAGACAAGACGAAATACTGACGGAAGAGGCCGAAGCCGCCGCGCCCGCGCGCGCCCCGGGCGGTGCCGCCGTTCCGGAGATCGTCGCCGAGGAAGAGGCGCTGCTGGGCGTGGTGCTGCGCCGCCTGGACAACGAAAAGAAGAAGACGCGCGCCCCGGTCGACGACGCGGGCAGCCTGATCGAGCTGCGCGACGCCCTGGCCGAAGCCAAACCCGAAGACCAGGGGTCGATCCTGGAGCAGATGCACCGGATCGAAGCGCTGTCCCGCCAGCGCGGCAAAGGCGACAGCCCGCCCATCGATCGCAAGTCGCCCTATTTCGGTCACCTGCGCCTGGAAGAAGGCGGCCGCCGGCGCGACGTGCTGATCGGCGCCCGCAGTTATGTCGAACCGGGCGGCGGCGTCCAGATCGTCGACTGGCGGAACGCGCCGGTGTCGCGCCTTTTCTATCGTTATGAAGAAGGCGATTCCTATGAAGAGCAGCTGGGCGATCGCCTGGTCGAAGGGGAGATCGTCGCCCGGCGTACGGTCGCCATCGTCGACGCGCAGCTGCGACGGGTGGCCTCGCCGCAGGGGACGTTCTCGCGCGACCTGCGCACCAACGACTGGCGACAGATCGCCACGCAGCAGGCCAAGCTGCAGATCGCCCGCGACGGCACCGCCACCATCATTCCCCCGCGCCCACCGCTGGGCGGCCGCCACAGTGGCCCCGGCGGCGGCGCTGCCGGCGCGCCACCGCTGCCGCTGCCGCCCGCCATGCGCGGCAAGCTGGGCTTTGACGAGTCGGGGACGCGCAGCCCCGATCGCCACCTGCCGGCCATCGCCGCCCTGATCGATCCGCGCCAGTTCGAGCTGATCACCCAGCCCAGCTCTGGCCTCATCGCCGTGCAAGGCTCGGCCGGCAGCGGCAAGACCACCATCGGCCTGCACCGCATCGCTTACCTGGCCTTCGCCGAGCCGCGCCGTTTTCGCCCCGAACGCATGCTGGTGGTGGTCTATCAGCGCGCGCTGGCCAGCT
>JAXDMH010000584.1:0-2679 GCA_034666225.1 Myxococcales bacterium | reverse complement strand
GCAACCTGCGCCTCGGCATTGCCGGGCGCGCGGAAACCGTAGGGCGCCGGCGGGCCGCCCCATGAACGCGTGCCGAGCGGCGGATAGCGGAACGCGCGGGCGATTTCCTGGGCCCGCTCCGCCGTGTCGACGTGTGGCACGATCACGCCGAGCGCGCCGTTATCGAGAGCGCGTGTGCCTTCGTCGAGCGCTCCGGCGCAGATGCGCACGATGGGCGTGACGCCGGTCGGCAGCGCCGCGATGCAGAGCTGCGACGCCTCGTGCACCGAATGTGCGCCATGCTCCATGTCGATGAACAGCCAGTCGTGATCGGCGGCCGCCGCAAGCATCGCGGTCGCGCCGGTGCGCAGATGATGGACGCCAAAGCCGAGCGCCAGCTCGTTGTTCTTCAGCTTGAGTTTGGTTTTGTTCTCGACAAGCGGCATGCTGCCCTCCCTGGCCAATCCCATGATCGATGGGACGCCGAGGCGGGTCAAGATGCGTAGGGTGGGCAAAGTCGCCGGACGCGAACGCGTCCGGTGGCGTGCCCACCGTTAATTCCGCATTCGGAATAATGGCGGTGGGCATGGCGCAAGAGCGCCTTTGCCCACCCTACGGATCACGCGGTCGGCGTCGTGGGGTTGACCGGTTGATACACGAAGGTTGGCCCGACCGGTAACGCAGGATTGGGGATGCCGGCCATCATCGCTTTGGCTTGGCCCTCCAGCGACATCATCAGCCCCAAAGCGCGGTTGAACTGGGCCTGATTGTTTTGGCCGTTGAACATGACGTGCAGCGCACCCAGCAAGCTGGTGTAGGTATAATTGAAATTGTCACTGGCAAGCGACGGCGACGTGCTGGGCAGGACATCGTACACCCCGCTCTGGTCAAAGACCAACGGCGCGCCGCTATAGGCGTAACCTGGTGGAATTCCCGGGGTCTTGACCAGAAAATGCTGCTTCTTGATCTGCATGTAGCGGTAGTAGTGAGCATAGCCTGGACCGACAACCTCTTCCGGCGAAGTGTGCGTGCCTTCGCCTTGCTCGATGATGGTGCTGATGGCTTGTTGTGCGGTTGGCACGTCGGTGACGATGATGGACTCAGGCATCAGATCAGGCCCCACCTGATTGCGGGGCGGGTTCACGAATATGCCGTTGCCCAGGACTCCGATCGCCGCGGAAATCTTGGTGTAGAATTCGCCGATCGTGATCGAGTCACTCTCTGCCAGACGGGTCGGAAATTGCAGCGGGTCTTCCGGCTGCTCGATGGTCAGATAAGTCTCCAGCTGTGCCATCGAAAACGACGCCAAACTGACGGTCAGGCCGCCTTCCACTCCGCCGGGCAGCGGACCGGGATAAAGGGGGATGAAGCCTGGCTGATCGATCTGTGGCGACCCACCCACCGCATTCAGAACGTTGGATGCCAATGTCATGTGCAGCATCTCTTCGACGACGACGGACTCGATGATCTCCGCGATCGCCACGTTCTTGCCTTGCTGCAGCGAATAGAGTCCGTAGAGGTAAAGCGGGATTGTAGCGTGCTCCAGTTCGACAGCGTTTTGCAGCGCATCGCGCACGGCTTGCGGAGTGGGAGAGGGCCCCTCCAGTCCCTGAATCAGCGAACGTCGAAGGCGGATCATTGCGGGTTCCTCCCTATTTTGATTGCAGCACCAGTCGGCGGGCTGCGGCCGCTGACTTGCCGCCTTGAAGGATGTTCTTGGAGACAGGTCCCGGCGCCGGGGCGGGCGACCGCGCCGCCGCGACAACGGGACTTGGTTGTCCCTTCGGATAGGCGGGATTTGCCAGCCAGGAGAGGATGGCATTTCGCTTGGCCGGTGACAGGTCGCGCGTCGCCGGCATCGAGTTGGGATCGGCTGGGTTGAGGCCGAAGGCCAACTGCAAAAGGCCGGCATTGGCAACCACCTGGTCGTAGTCGCCCAGGTTGAGGAACCGGTTCATGACCGGATAGAGGTTGGCGTACTGCTGAAAGATCGGCGCCAGGTCCTGCCAGGTGACGGGGTCTGAGGCCGTGAATCCGCTCCAGACCAGGAAGCTGACAAAATTCCATTGGTTCACCGGGCCGGTGTTCAGCGACGGATCGGTGAATGCCGGTCTGACGCCATAAACCTGACCGTCAATGCCGTAGTCCTGACCGTTGTTGAACCATCGCACGTTGCCTGGGTCGGCCGCCCCTATCGTCAACACGCCTCGTCCGTTGCTGTCGGTTGTGACTGCCGGTGGTGTGGTGCTGACAGGAACGTTCGCATGCGTGAGAACGTTCACCGGCGTGGCAACATTCGGTCCGGGAGCAACAAAGGGGAATCCCCCCGTCGCCGTGGATTGTAGTTGCGAAGGGTCGAGCGAAAAGCCGATCGAGGCGCCCACCAGGGGGTTGCCCCATTGCATCGCGCAGGCGGAAATCGTGACTGTATCGCCCGGGCTCATGCGGTAGACAAAGGTGTCGGCGCGTACAAACACGCCGCTGCTCCACTCCGCGATGCTGAGGTTGGAACCGCCGCTGATCGTCAGCGGGTTGGCTGCGATCGATTGCAATTGACTATCGGACAGCGGTAGCACCACGACGCCGGCTGTGGTTTCGTACCAACCCTGAACCGCATAGCCGCCGGTGCCGGTAGCCGGAATCGTCCCGAGCGGATCGACCGCGCTCAACGTCAGATCTCCCAGATTGGCCATCCCACTT
>JAXDMH010000583.1:0-4850 GCA_034666225.1 Myxococcales bacterium | reverse complement strand
CAAGAAGTACTGAAGCACAGACCGTCAGCGGCGAACGGTGGCGGGATCGACGCCGGCCTCACGCAGACCGGCGTCGATGGCTTTTTGATCGCCGACCAGAGACAGCACCTGGTTGCCGGCGCAGACGCGCATGGCCGCGTCGACGTCGGTGGCGCGGGCCGCGACCAGATAGTCCGGGTAGCGGTCGACGGATTCCAGGGGCCAGCCGCGGTTCCAGGCTCGCAGCAGCGCCGTCGCCAGGCCATTGACGTCCAGGGCGGCGAACAGGTTGGCGCTGTTGAGATCAAAGCGGGCCCAGGCGATGTCGTTTTCGGAGAATCCTTCCATCACCGTCTGGCTCATGAATCGACGAATGGTGGTCAGCGCCTGGCCGATGTGGGCATTGTCGATGTCCGCGCTGATGGCCATGCCGCTGCTCCCGCCGCGGATGGTCCAGCTCCGGGCCGACACGCCGTAACTGGCGCCGGCCTGGATGCGGATCCGGTTGTTGAGGTCGCCGTGGGTCAACAGCGCGGCCATGTCGTGAACTGCCTCGCGCCGTTCGTCCGCGGCGGGCAGCAGGCAACCCAGGCTCAGGTGGACCTGGGTGGCGTGCGGGCGGTGTTGAACGATCACCGTCTTCCAGGCGACGGGCGCCGTCGGTGACAGCGCCGTCGGTGACAGCGCGGGCGGCGTCGCCACGGCCGGCGGGGCGATCACCCGCGCGCTTGCGGGACCGCTGAAAGAGCCCAGGGCGTCACGCACCAGCGCTTCCGTCTTGTCCAGGTCGATGTCGCCCGCGATCACCAGCGCCGCGTTCTGCGGCGAGCGCTGGGCCCCGAACCAGGACTTGATCTGGTCGGCGTTGACCTTGTCGATGTCGTCGGCCAGCGCGGTCTGTCCCCAGGGATGCGTGCCGTACAGCGCCTGTCGATAGGCCCGGTCGGCGCGCGCGTCCGGCGTTTCGTCGTGGTGTCGCAGGAACGGCAGCGTGCTGGCGCGAAAGCGATCCGACGGCCACTCGACGTCGAAGCTCTTCAACGAGAACGCCAGTATGTCCAGAGTGCGCGGCAAGTTGTCGATGCCGGCAAACATCGTGGTGCT
This sequence comes from Myxococcales bacterium, assembly GCA_034666225.1. GTDB lineage: Bacteria > Myxococcota_A > Polyangia > Fen-1088 > Fen-1088 > DATKEU01. The sequence goes on along the minus strand of JAXDMH010000583.1, from coordinate 3,767 downwards.
CCAGTCGTCGGGGCCAGATCCAAAGTTGAACGAGATGCCATAGTCCGACGGCGCCTGTTCAAAGTTCAGGCGGATGGCACGGCCGGCGGCGTCGCTGACGGCGATCGGGTTGGCTGAATACGTCCCGCCGTGAAAACCGATCTTCGTCGCCACGATGGGCATGGTGGTGCGGCGGGCCAGGATCACCGTCAATCCGTTGGGCAGAGCCACGGTCCGCAAGCCGGACAGACGCCTGCTGGCCGAGGCGGCGATCGACGCCGATTCAGGCGCCGGGGTCAGCAGACGATCGCGGTCGTCTTTTCTTCCTGCGCCCAGGCCGGTCGGGCCGGGCGGCAATTGCTGCTCGGGTGGCAGCGGCTCGATGAACACGATGTGCGCCTGCTGGCGGCCGAGATAACGGTTGGCGAACGAGAGGGCGTCATCCGCGTCGATGTTGCGAATGGTGTCCATGACGTTGGCGAAGTATCCCGGGCTGCCGGAGAAATGCGTGAACAGGGCGCGATCCTTGGCCCGACCCTGAATGGTCTCGGCGGCGAAGGCGCGCTGGCGCATGGCCAGGGCCTTGAGGCGCAGAAACCGCCGGCCCAGGTACATCTCGTCGTCGATCCAGGGCAGGTACTTCATGACCCGCTCGGCGGATTCTTGCGGGTGTTTCCCTTCGGTCAGGGTGATGCGGCAAACGAAGATGCCGGCCTCCTTGCCGGGGTGAGAGAAGAAATCGACGTCGGCGATGTCCGGATCGTCGCCGAACTGGCCGTAAGAGAAGGTCCCATCCACCAGCGACGCCCAGAACTCGCCGATAAAACGTTCGCGGCTGAAGCCGCCCGGGATCGACCACCCGATCCAGACCTCGGGATGGGTGATGGCGGCGGCATGGCGCTGCATTCCCTTCGGCTTGACCTGGGGCGCCGGTGGCGGCCCCGCTGGCGGCAGACGCACGACCAGCGCCTTGCTGGCGGCGCCGGCCGGCGCGTCGTAAAGCGCCGGTGCCAGGTGCGCCTTGACGTAAGCCTCGGCGGTCTCCAGCGCCACGTCGCCGATCACCAGGATGGTCATGTTGTCCGGGCGATAGTGCTGGGCGACGAAGCGGCGCGCATCGTCAAGGGTGATGGCCGACAGACTCTGATGCGAGCCCGCGGTGCCGTGGTGGTACGGGTGATCGTCCGGGAAGACCGCGGCCTGCAGCCAGTCGAAGGCCTGGCCGACCAAGCCGGTTTCATTGCGCTGTCGCAGCTCGTTGCGCACCACCTCGCGCTCGGTGGCGAAGGTGTCTTCGTCAAGCCCCTCCAGCGGATTCGAGAAGCGATCGCTCTCGGTCTGCACCATGTCGTTCAGGAGATCCTTGGCCACGAACTCGTAGTACGTGGTGGCGTCAAAGGCGGTCACGGCATTCATCCCCGTCGCGCCCAGCCGGCCGAACTGCGTCCACACTGACGGCCCGTCGCGGTGTCGGGCGCGGAAGGTCAGGTGCTCGACGAAGTGAGCCAGGCCTTCCTTGCCGGGCGGATCGGCGGCCGACCCCACGCCCACCACAGTGACCATGCCGACGACCTTCGCGGCAGTGTCCTTCTCGAACAACACGCGCATTCCGCTGGGGCAGCGGACGTCCCACAGATCGAAACCAAAGCGACGAATGCCAGTGTCGCCAATGAACGGCTCCGAGCAAGACAAGCCTGGCAATCCCAATCCCAACCCCAAGACCCCGACCGCCAGCGACCACCAAACGCGCCCATGGTGACGACAAGCCATGGCCTCTCGATATCGCGACGTCGCAAAATGTTCTACCGAAAAGTCGGCGTCGACGCCGCCGCTGGCGACGGATCTACGGGAGCGAACCCGAGACCAGCTTGTCCTGGTTCGGGCCGGTTCCGGCGACGACCGCGTTGATGGCGATGAGCGCGCCCATCGAGAGGAGGACGGCCATCAGCATCGGCACCCGCGAGGACAGCTTTCGGAGAAATCGGCGACGGATCTGCCGGCGACGTTCCAGAAGGTCCGCACACTCATTCGTCAGCCACCGGCCGTTCACGAAGATGTGTGTCTGGTGAAATGGGACGCGATCCCTCAATCGAGATTGTCTCACAGGCGCCTTGATCGGCAGTTTCGGGGCGCGCTTGAGCGGCCGTCGCGCTTCTGGAGATCTTTTTCGTCCTCAGGGCTCTTGTACAAGACGGGGACATGGCTAGCTTTTCGAAGAATGCGCACGGTGGTACTGACGTACGCGAGGGCTCGCCGCCCCAACGTTCGACCCTTGGTCGGGTTGCTGGGTGGTTGCGTCGTGGCCGAGCGCGAGGAGGCGTTGGCCGTGCGCTTCACCCCCGACGCCCTGGCCGGGGTCTTCTGTCGTGCCGTTGACAAGCTGCGCCTGCCCGTCCTGATCGCCGTCGTCGACGACCCGCGGCAACGTTAAAGACGTCAAGGCCGAGACGGTCAAGGCCTAAACGTCGAGGCCGAGACGTCGGGGCCGGCACGAAGAAAGGCCCCGGTACGCACTCCAGATACGCCCGGGGCCACGCCGGAAACCGCCCTCATCCGCGGCTGACGCTCTGAGAATCTAGATCCTCCAAAAAGGCGCGTCGGGATTTCTGCCCCACTTTCGACCAGCGGCCCAGCCGGTCTGATACCCGCGGCACCCACCCAAAGAGGGTCCGAGGCGCTGTTCACGCGGGGATTCGGGGAGTACCGTTCTGGCAGGCGAGGTACCCGGTGCGGAAGTCCAAACATCGTCGGGCCGGAACTCTCCTTGAGTGGGTGCTGTTGCTTGGAGTGACCGCCGCGTGGGCGTCCGGTTGTGGCGCGGAACGCCTCAACGCGGGTCTCGGTGGCGCGACCGTCGAACCTCCAGGATCGGGCGGCGCTGGTCTGGGCACTGGCGGGATGGTCACGGGTGGCAACGGCACCGGCGGTGACGTCATCGGCGGCGCGGGCGCCGGCGGCGACGCCACGGGCGGCAGTGCCGGTGCGACGCTGGACGCCGCCTCTGACCTGGCCCCGATCCCCGGCGGTGACGACGCGCGCGACGTCAGCACCGAATCCGCGCCGGCGGCCGGTCGCGACGCCTTGGATGGGGCTTCGGACCGACGCGCAGATGCCGCCCGCGACGCCGCGGCCTGCGTGAACGGCACCAGAGATCTTTCCAGCATTGGGACCGGTGATTTTCACATCTCCTTTCGCGTGGCCACCACCCAGACAGGTTGGGTCGCTCTGTTGAATCAGCGCCGCACGTGCTTTTACGACGTATTCTGGGACATTCGCGAGGCGCCGGACGGCACCATCTCTGCCGAGCTAGACGACAGCACCAGCGCCAACTACCGATCCGTCAAGTCGCCGGTCAAGATCAACGACGGCAACCTGCACGACGTCGAGGTGGCTCGCGTCTCGGGCATGATGACGATTCAAATAGACGGCGTGCTGTCGGGGACGGGGGCGGCCGCGGTATCCCTGGGCGCAATGCCAGCCCTTCGCATCGGCACCGACATATGCGGCCCCACCAGCAGCCCGGTCACCGCTGCCTTTGCTGGGAAGACGCTGTCCGACGTGTGCATCATCAAGCGGTAGCGCGCGCAGGTAGCGGTTGACGTGAGGACGCCGACGGGGAAGATGATCCCCGCACGCTGTTCTTTGGCCGGGGTGGCGAAACGGTAAACGCGGCGGACTTAAAATCCGCTGCTGCGAAAGCGGCTTACGGGTTCAAGCCCCGTCCCCGGCACCGCGGAATCGTTTTGTGAACCCCGCTATCGAGTGCGTGCGAGGCTCGTGGCCCGGGC
>JAXDMH010000582.1:0-3190 GCA_034666225.1 Myxococcales bacterium | reverse complement strand
CCGTGCCTTGCTTGCCGGCGCGTCCCGTTCGTCCGGTGCGGTGGATGTACAGCTCGGGCGCCTCCGGGAACGTATAGTTAAAGACATACTGGAGGTTCTCGATGTCGATGCCGCGCGCCGCGACGTCGGTGGCCACCAGGAACCGGATACCGTTGGCCCGCATCCGCGCCATCACCCGCTCGCGGTCGCTCTGCGACAGGTCCGACGAGATGGCCTCCGCCTCGAAGCCCTGCTTGCGCAGGAACTCGGCCACGCGTCCGGTTTCCTCGCGCGTGTTGCAAAAGATGATCGCCGACTTTGGATCTTCAAAGTTCAGGATGCGCAGCAGCTCGTTTTCGCGGTTGACGCCGGGGATCGAGTAGTAGAGGTGCTTGATCTCGTGCACGCCGACGAAATCCGCCGACAGCTTCAGGAACTCGGGATTCTTGAGAAACCGCCGCGACAGACGCTGGATCCCTTCCGGCAGCGTCGCCGAGAACAGCAGGGTCTGCCGGCTCTCCGGCGTCTTTTCCAGGATCGCTTCGATGTCCTCCTGGAAACCCATCGACAGCATCTCGTCACACTCGTCGAGGACGGCGCACTTGACCCGATCCAGCTTCAGCGTTCCGCGCCGCAGGTGATCCAGCACGCGCCCCGGTGTTCCGCAGACGATCTGTCCGCCGGCGCGCAGCTGCTCTACCTGGCGACCCATGGGCGCGCCGCCGTAGACCGGGACCACCACGATCTTGCGGTAGGTGACGATCTTGGCCAGCTCGGAAGCGACCTGCAGCGCCAGCTCGCGCGTGGGCAACAGCACGACCGCCTGCACGAACTTCTCTTCGGGATTGACCACGCTGTTGCCGAAGGGAATACCGAAGGCGGCGGTCTTCCCCGACCCGGTGCGCGACTGCACCATCAGGTCACGGCCCGCGGTGATGAGCGGAAAGGCGGTGGCCTGCACCGGCATCGGCTCGGAGAATCCCATCTCTTCGACGGCGCGCTGGATCTCGGCGTGCAGACCCAATTCGGCAAAGCTGGGGACTTTCGGTTTTGCGGCCACGTCACCCGAGGGCGAGGGCGAAACGGTGGTGGGAACAGGAGCTGAGGAAGGGGGCGGGGGCGGGGAGGTCGGTTCGTTATTCATGTCGTTCTCCAGGTTCGGACTGCTGCGACGGCCGAGCGTCCGCAACGTCCGAGGAATCTTGTTCAGCCGTCAACTGCTTGCTGATCTTGTCCAGCCGATCACGGATGCGATCCATGGCCGGTGCTTGCTCTTTGGAAAATCGTGATAGTTCTTGGTGATAACGGCCTTCGATGTCGCGCAGATCCGCGTGCACCACAGCCAGTTCGCTCCAGTGCTTGCCGGTCTTGCCGGCGCGAGGCTTGTCAAAGTGGCAGCGATCGCCGGCCGCTCGCCACTGCCCCAGCCAGAACATTCGATCGTCGCCCCAGCGTTGCGCCTCGTCGAAGTCATAGTGGGCGACCAGATTGTGAAAGTTCTCCAGGTGGCGTTCCAGGCCCAGCGTCACGTCGGAGAGCTCGTCGTAACAGCTCTCCAGCTCCTCGAAGGAGGCGACGGCTCCGATCGGCGATCCCAGCGGCACGGCGTGCTGGCGGCGGTAGATGGTGACGCCGACGGAGATCAGCAGATACGTGCTGCCAATGGAGACGAAGCTGAGAATGAACAGCGATACGAACCGCCGGTAGCGGCGGAACTCTCCGGGAGAGGCAACGGAATCAGGAGACATGGCGTGTCGGGCTGCGGCCCATCGAGCGGAGCGCCGCTCGTCGGCCCCCGCCGGAGCGCCGGTCGGGGCCAGGGATTGGCGGAAACCTACGGGGGGAGTCCTGCGGTGTCAACTCCCGCTCGCTGCGCTCGCTGCGCGAAAGGGGCCTGCTGGCCCCTCTCGCGGGCTCTCCCCGCGCCTCTCGCAAGGTGGGCCGGCCGGGCAGAGCCCGGCCTCCTGGATTGCAAATAGGGGTGCTCCAACAAGTACGGGGTGGATCATCGGCGACGACGGAAGGCGGTCAGTGCGAGGCCCAGGCTCAACCAGAGGAGGCTGGGGGTGGGGAGATTCGCGGCGGGCGTCAGGTTGCAGCCGCCGGCCATGTTTGTTGCGGGCGTTGTCGGCGGTGGGGTGGGTGTGGTCGAGATTTCGGGGTGGATGGATTGAAGCCAGCTGCAGTCGAGGCGGACGTCGACAGAGGCGTCAGGCAATGGGGTGGGCGACCCGGTGACGGAGCCGGAGAAGCTCACGCGGTGGACACCGGGCGCCACGTTGATGATTCCACCGCAGGAGTCCTTTTCGGGCAGGCTTCGCGGCTCTGCTCCGCAGTACCCTTGCAGCCGGTACGCGGTTCCGGCCTCGGTCACATTGAGGAATGAAGCCTGTTCGCCGTCGACGGACACGTTGATGGTGGCCAGCCCCGAGAAGAGACCAAAGATCGAATCGACGCCCAGATGCACGTCCGCGAAAATGCGATCGCCGCCCACGGAAACACCCGCTTCGCCGATCCCGGCGGCGCCCAGTTCGGTCGGATAGCTGGAGGGACCACTGTTGACGTAGAACGGTGATTTCTGATGAATCGTTGTTCCTGTCTCCCGGCAGGGCTCATCGTACGACAGCTGATAGTCTCCTTGGGGAAGCACGTCGGTCGGCACCCAGGCCTTCCCGCCGTTGACGTCTTTCAGCACAAGAGGGACGGCGCCGGCCGGTCCGGTCAGCGACAGGACGATAGACGTATCGTCGACCGGGATCACCAGCGCATTTCCCGGCACGCTGCCAGGGGACGGCGCCCTCACTTTGGATCCGCACTGTACCGGCGAGCAGGCTTTCACCCGAGGGACAGCAGGACCGATCAGAGAAACCACGGCGACCGCGAGGGGGAGAGTAAGTTTTTTCATGGATCGACGCTTCAGCAACCGCCGATCCAATAGCCACCGCGCCGTTTTCCCCCTCGTATTCAGCGGGTCTTGGGGCTTTCGCGACGACGCCACCAAGACAGCCTGATCAGCCGCCCCCAATAAACCGAGATCCGTGCTCGCGTCGCGGAGCAGCGGCGATCAGCGGCCCGGTCGTCCGGGAGGGGGCCCGCCGCCCGGTCCTCCGCCGCAGGCCGTGGCCCGGCAGGTGCTGATGGGGCCGGTTTGGCAGCAGTGATTACGCGCGGCGGGACAGTCACGGTCAGAGCCGCAGAGGACGGTGCTGAG
>JAXDMH010000581.1:0-2928 GCA_034666225.1 Myxococcales bacterium | reverse complement strand
GAGAGGGTCTCCTGACGCTGGTGCGTGAGACCGTCGATGGCATCGGGCGACTGATCTCAGAGCACCTCACGCTGGCCCGCCTGGAGTTTCAGAACGACATCAAGTCCTACGGACGCTCGGTCGCGGTGCTGCTGGTGGTGGCCGGGATTTTTGTGCTGGCTTACGCCTTGGCTTGTGTCGGGCTGGCCTTATTTTTGTCGCGCTTCATGCACCCTGCGAATGCGTTCTTCCTGGTGGCTGGCGTTCATCTTCTGATCGGCGTTATCGCCGGGGCCATCGCTGTTCGCGGCCTGCGCGACACGCAGCCGATGCACGAGACGGTCAGCGAGGTCGAACGAAGCGTCAGCGCCCTGGCCAGCGCCAGCGGCGGCGGCAACGGCGTCGCCGCCGACGGTCGCGCGCTGGATCACCAGAAATCGTCATCCACGTACACGCCGGGAGGGGAAACGTGGCCAGCGATACGACGGTAAAGGACAGCCTCAGCCCCGACCTGGTGCGCGCCGAGGAGCAGATCGAGCGGACACGGGAGCAGGTGACCATGTCCGTGCTGGCCCTGCGTAACGAGGTGGTGCGCCGGACCGATTGGCGCGAGTGGGTTCGTCGCCGGCCAGCGGCTTTCGTCGGTGCAGCACTGGTCCTGGGATTTCTTTGGGGGCACCGTCGTCGATGAAGGGGCGAACTTCGCCAAAAACATTCAGGAGGGGACCATGGAAATCGCAGAAAAGTTGGAGGAGACAGCCCGAGAGTTCGAGGACCGCGTGCGCCCGCAGGTCGAACAGGCGAAAAAACGCCTGGGCGCGATCAACGAGGACGTGACCGATTACATCAAGGCCAACCCGGGCAAGTGCCTGCTGGGAGCGCTGGCCTTGGGATACATCGTCGGTCGGATCGCCCGACGGTGAAAGGGGGACACATGGCTTCCGAATCAAATTCTCGTGTCGGTGACGATCAGGGTAACGGCAAGGGCGGTCGCACCACCAGCGCCTTGAAGAGGCAAATCGCCCGCATCGAGGACGACGCGGAGGACGCCTGGTCGCGCACGCGCGACGTCTTTTCCGACGTCACCGATACGCTGGACATCAAGGGGCGCCTCAATCGAAACCCGTACGGCACCTTGGCCGCCGCCATCGGCATCGGCTACGTGCTGGGGGGCGGATTCTTCACGCCGCTCACCGCCCGTCTGGTGCGCCTTGGCCTGAAGGTGGGTGTGCGCCTGGCAATCCTGCCGCTTCTCAATGATGAGGCGGCGAACCTGGTCAGCGGGATGGTGGGCGCTGAAGGATCAAGCGGCAGCGAGTCCAAGAGCCGCAAAGGACGACAAAACAACAGCAATGAGGGGAAGGTGCCGTGATGACGATGAAAGATCTTCGCAGCCTGGACAAAGACGACATCCTGGAGATGTTGGGCCTCGAAACCAAACAGTCGACCGGCGCCTGGTTGGCCGGTTCGCTGGGGACTTTTGGCGTGGGCCTTCTGGTCGGGGCGGGCATCGCCCTCATGCTGGCGCCCAAACCGGGCCGCGAGCTGCGGGAGGACCTGCGCGAGCGGTTGCGCCGGATGCCCAACGACCGCAGCGACCTGCCCAATGGTGAAGCAATCTCGCGGGACTCGGTGGCCGGCAGCGGTTCCGGCAGCAAGTCTTACTGACGCCCCGCTAGGTTGCATGTTCTGACCTTGGCCCATCGGCGGGCCAAGCGGAAAAATTGCCCTGGGCGGAGGGGCCCCCGATACTGCGGATAGGGGCCATGCGCCGCGAAACCAAGACATGGGTGGGCCGAATCCTGGCCGCCGCGGCAGTCACCTTCGCCCTGGGCTATATCCCGTACCACGTGTATGCCCGCTCGGGCCTGGCGCGCACGCTGTCGCTGCGGCGCGATCTGAAAGCGCTGCACGCCCATAACGTCGATCTGCGCTCTGAAATCGAGCGACTGGCCCGCGAAGCGGACGCGCTTCGTTCGGATCTGGGCGCCATCGAACGGGTGGCCCGCGCCGAACTGGGCTGGGTGCGTCCGGGCGAGATCATCGTTGACCTGTCGCGCCCGCCGGGCGCCGCCAGACCGCCCACGCTGTACCCGGCGCCGCCGGCCCGACCGCGTTCGCAGTGACGGTAACCGATGAAGGTTGCCAAGCTTCGTCAGCGCATCCTCTTCGAGCTGGGGCGATTCGTGCGCGCCACGATGGGGTTCGGCGTGTCGGGGACCCTGCTCTTGCTGCTGTGGCGGGGATGGTTCCGCGATCTCCGTCAGCCCGGCGGTGATCTGCGCCTGGCCGGGGCCGCCGGGACGCTGACCGTCCTTCTGGGAATGAAGGTTGCGGCGCGCGTGCGCACGGTTGAACGCCGGCGCTCGCCCAGGCGAGAGGCGCTGTCCGACGCCGAGCTTGGCATCCTGCTGCTGACGGTGATCTACGTGTTGCTGGCGGTCTCGGGTGGGACCGCGTCGCCGGTTCATCCGCTGGTCTACGCCGTGGTCAGTTTTCTGGTGACGTTTCATCGGCTGGCGGTGGGACTTCCGCTGGCCGCCGCCGCCATTGGCTTCGAAGCGGTGCTGTCCTTTCGCCCGGCCGCCGGGCCGCAGGCGCAGTCGGACTTTCTCAGCCACGCCGGTTTCATCGCTGTCTTCGCCCTGCTGAATGTGGTGTTCCTGCACGCCGAGGTGTCGCGCCAGCGCCGCGAGCGCCGTCGCCGCCTGGAGGAAGAGCTGGCCTCGCTGCGCCAGGAGGCGCGCGACTTCCGTCTGATCTCCACGTCGCTGTCCGCCGACAGCCGCGTTCGCACGCGCGCCGAAGAAGAGCAAAAGCTGTCCCAGGGATCGATCGAGACCATCCACCAGCAGCTTTTTTACATCCTGGACCTCCTGAAGAAGTCGATGGACCTGCAGACCTGCGCCCTGCTGTGGCTGGACGAATCGGGCGAGAAGCTGAAGGTCA